>NZ_CP074074.1:300000-380000 GCF_045788535.1 Allotamlana fucoidanivorans
AATGAGAAAATTGCTGTGTAGACGTATTGAACCTTACCAAACCATCATTGGTGCCCATCCAAAGATTACCTTGCAAATCATCTTGCAGGCTATAAATTAACGTATTGGGAAACTGATCCTGCTTTGTCCAAGTGGTATATGTTTTATCATCATTTAACAAACTCAACCCATTTCTTGTACCCAGCCAAATTCGATTACTGCTATCTACCGAAATATCATTAACAGCATTATGCGCTAGTGTTTTATCTATTCTATCTTCCTTTATAAAATTCTCAAATTCAATCTGAATATAATTAATCCCTTTTAAAGTAATTTTAGAAACACCATTTTGTGTGCCTACCCAAATATTGCCGGCCTTGTCAACCTCTAAGCAATTGGTTTCGTTATTTACTAGTGAATTAGAGCGCCCTTCTTTATGTACATATCTTGTTATTTGATAGTTGCCATCAGAAGCATATGCCATTTTAAATATACCATGTTCATGCGTAGCCCCCCAAAGGTTATTATTGACATCAAGCACTAAATCTTTTAAAAAATTAGAGTTTATAGAATTAATATTTTTAGGGTTGTGGTAGAAATTTTTAAAAACAAGGTGCTCAGGATCAAAATTATTTAAACCTAGTAGACTAAGCCCTCTTGAAGTAGCAAACCACATGCGGTTATTTACCTTGTCATGCACAATACTCCTAACTACTGATCCTGCAATACTATTGGGGTCATTTTGGTTATCAATGTAGTAATAAACTTTGCCGTTGGTTATAAGATTAAGGCCACCATCTGAAGTGCCTATCCATAATCTGTTTTCATCTTTATATACCGAAAAGATGACATTATCATTAAGTAACCTATCCCCTTTTTTGTTCTTAGAGATATTTTTAAATACCGATGTTTTGAAATCTATACAATTCAATGCATTGGCGGTACCAACAAATAATTGATTTGGAGACACTTTCAACAACGATTGAACTGTATTATTGCTCAAACCCTGTTCTCCATGTTCCTTGTATTCAATTTTATTTACAACTTTAAACGTTTTAAAATTGTATAGATAGAGTCCTCTTCCTGTGGCAATCCAAACTTGATTGTCATCTTCCTGAAGAAAGTCTAGAACATGCATGGTTTTAAAATTCCCACTATTCTCAAGCTCTATAGATTTCACTTTATTTGTTTCAAAATCATAAACAAATAGGCCATCGTAACTTCCAGCGAACAAATAATCTTTGGTTCTGAAAAAACTCTGCACATTTCCTGAAACCTTAAATTTAATCCTTGGGTGCTGCATGTTTCCTACATAACCTTCAATGGTTCCGTTCAACTCCCCTACCCATAGGGCATTCTCAAAATCTCTAAAGATACTTGTAATTTTACGATGCGGTAAAAAATGCTCTGGTTGTGTATCAAAATTTTCCCAATAAAATAAACCATTATTTTGAGTTGAAGCCCATACCGCACCCTTTTCATCTAAAACAATACCTGAAACGGTGATCTGCTCAAAATGGCTTCCAATATTTAATCTTTTAAACGTATTTTCAATAGGATCATATAGGTTTAATCCATCATCCCTTGTACCAACTAGTATGTTTCCATCAGGTAATTTTTTTAGTTTAGTGATATAGTTTCCAGAAATTGAAATCGAATCACTTACATCATTACCAAAATGTTTAAATAAATTGCCATCATAACGGTTTAATCCATCGGCGGTTCCAATCCAAACAAATCCTCTGTCATCCCTTATCATGTCATTTACCGAAACTTGGGACATACCATCCTTTACAGAAAGATATTTTATTCTAAACGAAGGCTCTTGTGCAAAAACTAGAAAAACCACAAAAAAGAGAAAATAAGAACATAAGAGTTTGATGGCTTTCACTTTTAATAGTCGATTTTAAGTAAACATATCTAAATATAAAAAATATATTCTTACAGTGAGAGTACTGAAATTAAACTGTTTTCTGATTTAAAATCAGACATATAGAGGATACGTTTAAAAAATATAACTCAGCGATACCTTCACCATATAATTCTCAGGTTTATTGGCCTCGTAATTTTTAAACCTTAACATTCCAAAATTGCAAAGTCCTTTTACCTTAATATGCTTTTGAAAGTTGTGAACCAATCCTAAATTCACCCCCAAATCAAACCGATTATAAAACTGATTTAAATTTGCAATGCCTAGTATTTGTTTAAAAGAGTTATTGAACAAATCTCCAAACTGAGGTTCTGCACATATCTTTAGCGTTTTATAAACAGAAAACTCCTGATTAAAATTCAGCGTATTTTTAGATGTACTTAACACTAAACATTTGTCTGCCATTAATGCGGTATCTTGTGCATAACAATAAACGGAAAGCAAACAGAATACAATAAATTGTTCTAATCTTTTCATGACTATAAATTTTACATAACCCATTTCTTAACTTAATACTCTTAAGTACCCAACACTGCTTTTTGAAGCGTATTTTAGACACCTATTACGTGCTTTTGATTCTTAGAGAAAAACCTTCATTTTGGGGCTATAACATATGCACAAATTGGTTTCCAGATTATTGGTAAATAGCAATGGAGCTCTTGAGCTTCACTATTCCTGTTTTTAATTTCTTTTTTGATTAGGATGAAGGCTCTAGCGTTGATAATAATTGCTAGAAATACTAGTAAACATAATTATCTTAATGATTTTATGAATTATTCAGATGGTAAAAACCTCTAAGACTTCCTGGTTGCAAACCAATTAATAGCATCTGTCATCCCTTCTTCTATAGGAGAAAATGTAACTCCCAATTCTTCTTTGGCTTTTTTATTAGAATAAAAACTACTTACACACAACACGCTAATATTATTTGACGAAAATGTCACTTTAACATGAAACTTTCTTAAAATGTCTCCCACAAATCCAATAACGCGGAGATATAATTTTGGTACGCTAAGTATTAGCGAATTTGTACCATGTAACTTAGCTAACAGTGAGAAAAAGGCCTTATAACTTAGATGATTGTTTGATAAAATATAGGATGCCCCGTTTTCACCGTTTTCAATAGCTTTTACTATACCTGTTGCTACATCCTTAACACACACAAAACTTTTTCCACCAGGCGGACAAAGAATTAACTTTCTTAAACCATACAAAACCAGTTTTCCCGAACTTGGTTTAGTATCATAAGCACCAAGCATAAACGTGGGATTAATACTTACCACCTCAATATCATCTTTTTTAGATAACACATACTCTTGGGCTTTCTTTTTACTTTTAGAATACATTAATTCTAAAAAAGGTGTTTTAATAGGCATTAATTCGTGTCCCAAATTATTCAAATTCCCATAGCCAAAAACATTTGCTGTACTTACATAAATGACTTTTTTAACTTTACAGATTATAGCTGATTCTACAATGTTTTTGGTGCCTATAACATTCACTTGGTGAAATCGTTTATAATTTATTTCTTTAGGATCTGATAAAGCGGCAATATGAATAACAAATTCACACCCTTTCATATGCTTTTCAATCGCCATCTTATTTAAAATATCACCTTCAATTAATTGTAAATGCTTATGTTGAGTTCCAACAAAACTAACCTTCTTTCTAACCAGACCAGATACTTGATACCCTGCTTCTAAAAAGGCATGCACTGTATTAGTGCCAAGTAATCCGCTAACTCCTGTAATAAAAACTCTAGTGACATCAGACATTACAACCCGTCTATTTATACCTACATATCTTCCTCAAAAATATTCTCATCAAATGCATTGGCTTTTATTAACTGATAATGATAATACAGCGCTTTATGCAATTTATACTCACGATAATTAATCCCAACCGATTCAGCGAATGCTTTTATCTCTTTAGTCATTTCTGGAGCATATACCGAACTTATGTTGGGGAATAAGTGATGTACAACATGGTAATTAAAGTTTCCCATTACATGTCTTGAAATCCAATTATCCATAATAACATCATTAGTGGTTTTAAACTGATGTTCAAACCAGCTTATATTTACAATACCTTCTTCATTTGGAATAGGAAATTCACTTTTATCATTAGCATGCGGCGGCAATAGGGTTAGCATGGCAAATATGCTTCCAGTGGTTAAAAGAATAAATAATGCCGTTAAAGCTACGTACCATTTTACGCCTAAAACAATAGGAAGAATCACGGTATAAAAAATGAAAAATGATTTAAAACAAATTAGCTTAAAATATTCAATACGTGGAATGTCACACACCTTCTTTATGGTTCTCCCTTTTACAAAGAAATCTTTAAAATCTCTTAGAAACATCCAGTTTAACAAATACATTGGATATAGTATAAAAATAAGCCAACTTTGATTTCTACTTACCCAAGAAAGCTGATCATCTTTAAAAATTCTAATCAACCCTGATTGTTCAATATCAGAATCCCATCCTGCTATATTCTGGTAATTATGATGTAATAAAACATGACGTTTTTTCCAGATATAACTGTTGGCTCCTAAAAAATCAAAAATTATTAATAACGAATGATTCATCCATCGTTTTTTGAAAACATTATTATGCACAGCATCATGAATGATGTTTAAAAAAATCAACACAGATAGTATGCCTAAAAATGCATACAACAAATAAAAAAGACTTTTTAGATTATGGAAATACAGTGCTAAAACATATACACCTAAAAATACCAGAGGCAAACTTAACACCACGTAAATTTTATTACGTTTGCGCTTTTTGGGCAAGGTTTTCATAACCTCCTTTAAACGCAGTCTTAATTTTCTATAGTGTGAATTTGATGTAGAACTTGGACAAAAAGTAATTTGAGCTTCCATGATTGTACATTTTTATATTGACAATTTGATTTACTATTACATTGAAATGATATCATTTATTGACAATTAAGCAGCCTTAGGAAATTTATTGAGTTCCTTTTCCGCCAACTTATCTTTAATAAATTCAGGCAAAAGTTTATCTAAAATCATTAAACATTTGTTTACAAACCCTGGTACGATTAACCTTTGTTTTCTGAGCATGGCTTCAATCGCTATTTTTGAAGCATCTTCTGGATTTAATACCGTTTTTCGTGTTACCCAACTAACAATTCGGTTTTGATAACACAGTCTGGTTGTTGTATTTAATCCTCCTGGACAAATGGTTGTAACTGATATGTTAGTTGTTTTTAATTCCTTTCTTAAGCTTTTTGAAAAGGAGGTTAAATAAGCCTTTGTGGCGCCGTACACCTGTTTTTTAGGTAGAGCAAAAAAACTGGCCATGCTGCTTATATTAAGAATAGATGCTGGCGCAACCGACTTCATATTATTCAATAACAATTTTATTAGTAGAGTTGGCGTAGTAACGTTTACAGCAATTTGCTTAAGAATAAAGGCTTCGTCTAAATTATCAAACAATCCACGACTTAAAACTCCTGCATTATTAACCAAGTTTTTAATTGGAAGGTTATGCGTTGTAATATATTCTGAAATGGCGTAGCAACTGTCAACCGTACTTAAATCAATTTCAATATAATGCACCTCAACGTACATATTTTCTTTAATGAATTTAGACAGTTCAGGCAAACCAGACTTGGGTAATGCCACTAAAACCAAATTCATATTTCGTTTTGCAAATTCAAGCGCGATAGACTTTCCTAAACCTTGACTTGCTCCCGTAATTAGTGTATACGCTTTCATAATATTTTAAATTTTTAAGGACTCAATGGTTCTCAAAATCCCAGTTTTGAAAGGTGTAATAGTATAATTCAATTCCGCTACTGCTTTTTGCGAAGAAGAGCTTCTATTTATAAAAAGGGAATCAATTACCCTAGGGGTCATACTAACGCCCATTTTAAATAAAGCCCTTATGTTTGAATATAGCACCAACAACATTTTCAAAACATTATAGTTTAGCGTTAGTATTTTTATATTGCTCTTGGTATACTTTTTTACCTTTTTAAAAAGTTCTTTGTAATTTAAGTTTTCACCCCCAATGATATACCTTCCTCCATTTTCACCACTGGTAATAGCCAATATATGAGCCTTAATAACATCATCTATAAAAACATAATTTGCAACTATTTTGAGTTTAGAAGGCACTATAAGTACGCTCTTATTTGTAACGATATCGACCAATTTATTGACGCCATTTGAGAAAGTTCTTAACCCAGGGCCGTAAACCCGAGTTAAGTTTAAAATAACACATGGCAAACCTTTCTTTACAAACGCTCCAATTTTCTCTTCAGCCATGGTTTTGGTTAATTCATAATCATTAGCATAAGAAGCCAAACGGGGCTGATTTTCTGTAATAGGCTTTCTCTTATAGGAAGGACCAAAAACGGATAAGGTACTTGTATAAATAACCTTCTTTACCTGCTCACTTGAGGCGGCTTGTAATACATTTTCTGTTCCCACAACATTCGTTTTATAAAAGCGATGAATATTTTTACATTTCAAATTTGTAAACGCGGCGGCATGAAACACATAACAACAGCCTTTAATAGCTTGTTGTATGGATTGTAAATCACAAATATCTCCTTGAAAAACTGTTATGTTTTCATGCTTTGGCACCTTGCTCGAGTTTACATCTCGTACAAGGGCATGAACCTTAATGTTTTTTGAAGCCAGAGTCATTGCCAATTGATGCCCAATATATCCTGTAGCCCCAGTTAATAGTACTTTCATGATTTTAAAGTTTTAAGTGTTTTACCGTAAAAAATTGAGATTTCGTATACCGCAGATAATGTTAAATGCAATACAAAGGCATACCAGATACTTTGTGTTTCATAGGTTATTACGCATAGAATGATGCCAAACGGAATGGTTCCCATCATCTTTCCCTTTGAATCGAATACATGAATAATTAAATACAGAATTGTTGTTAGGGCGATAGATTCCACTAAACTGAAATATTCTAGAAATGTAAAAAACAAAACACCTCTGAAGAAGAATTCGTAGCTCAATAAAAAGAGGGTTCTAATAATAAAATAAGACCAGGCCTGTTCAAATTTATAGTAAATAACGTCGTCGTTTGTATCCTTTGCTTTCTTGGATGCCAAATACGATATGTATGCCGCCGAAAAGACCAAAGCAACATAAGGTAGAAGGATGTACAACCTCGGGATTTCAATATAATTTAATAAAAATCTTAAATCAGGACATATCTCATAGAACAAAACACCTAAAAGCACAATGCCCAAACCGTGCCTCATATTTAATAACCTTAAGCCATTTCTAACTTGTAGTGCCTGCTCTAAATTCCAAATATCTAATTTCTCATAAATCCAACTTAAAAGAAAATAGGTTAGAAACACCACACTAATAAAAACCCAAATATCTTGTGAATTTTCCATGACTATACAGGTATTAAATCAACATCAAATAAGGTGCTATTGGCTTCTATTTTCACACATTTACCATTGCGATAATGATAAATATTGTACTTACCACCATTAAAGATCACTTTGTACTTACCATGCCCTAAATATTCTAAACGTACCATGCGTTTTTCAAAATCACAAAACACTTCGCTCACTCCTTTGGGTTCAACAAAAAAGAGGGTTACCAAGTTTCTATGTATTTTGGTATGGTTTAGCTGATGGTGCTTATCTGCATTTAGGTTTTTATAGGTAACTCCTTTAAAAACCAACTTATGATTTGCCTTAATTTTATTATTTACCTTTCTGAAAATGGAAGAATATGTAAGTAGACCATCTTTATAAATGGATGTTTCCTTCCCAATGATTACAAATTTGAAAAGCGCTTTGGCTTGTATTTTGCTCTCTAAATAATACGCTATAGAATCTTCACTAAACATTCTATTTATACTAATGGTTCCAATCACATGATTGTTTCTAACCACATTATAAGTTAAATGCGTATTCGGATCTGTGTTGCTTGCAAAAGAGATAGTTACTGTAAAAAGAGTGAGGAGTAATTTAAGTTTCCAAACCAATTTTTTAAAATCGCCTAACCTTCTTGAAAAGAACGAGGCCTTTTTCGCTTTTCTTATCAGATATAAAATTAACATGGGTATCATGACAGTAAGTTTAATGGTTTTGCTTACTGTAAAATTATTACCAAGACATAGAACGACTATCCCAATTAGTCTAAGATGTAATTTTCTGGATGTCCAACGATAATTTCGGACAGTTAATACTTTTTAAAATTGTGCTCTGTAAGTTGAAGGGGTTTCTGAAGTAAATTTCTTGAATGCCGCATAAAATGTCGACTTAGAATTAAATCCACATTCTAAACCTATGGCGACAATGGTATAATCACTAAAGTCATCGTTAGACAAAAACTTTTTGGCCTGTTTTACGCGAAGTGAATTAATAAAATCGGAAAAATTATAGTCACTATACGAATTTATAAGCTTTGAAAAATAACTTTTGCTCATTCCCAATTCTGATGCTACAGATTCCATACTTAACAAGGGATCTAAATAAAGCTTATTCTTGATAATGTAATTTTTAATCTTGTCAAAATCGGCTTGATGCTTTTTATTAAAAAAATCATCTTTATCATTATCTAAGCTTGATGGGTTGATATTTCCAATGCCAAGTTCTTCTGCTGCCAAAGAACTTCTTAGTGAAATTCTATCTTTTATAACATTGTACTTATAAAAGCCTTGATACCCTAACCAATATAGTAAAACGGACATACTAAAACGCAGAAGCAGATAAACCATATCATTTCCTGTAAAAAGATTTACGGTTAATGCAATGGCCCAACAACCAATAATGATAAAGCCAAACCGAACAAACCATTTTAGCCAATTTAAATCATCATAAGATAATATGTACGAGGTTAAACGTTGTCTATTAAAAATTATAAAGCAGGCATTAGTAAAGAGAAATATAATATAAAACAGATTAAAATAGTCTTCAATAAAAGTGTAATACTCTAACAAGATAGTATTTCTGTCGGGCACTTCATAATACACATAAGACATTAAACAGAGTCTTAATATAACTTCTACTATAAATATTATAATAGTAGTCTTTAAAAAACTTCTTACCTTATCTTGCACTTTAGTAAAGTGAATAGTAAAGGCATAAAACATGGGTACTATTAAAAAATACCATGGTACTAAAAAGTTCTTGAAAAAAAACAACTCTGAAGAATAACCGTTTTCAATTAACCAGCGTTGTAAATTATTTAGTGAAATAAATAAAACTGTTAAATTTAAAAACACGATGGTTTTATTGGTTTTCTTTTTAACACATGAGGTTACAAGGTTAAAGCCTAAACCCTGTACTACTCCAGCTATGAGCAAAAAATTAATAATACCTTCTAAGTTCATTCAGAGTTCAATCTTATCATCTAAACTAACGGATTACACTTCTCTAAGATAATAAAAAAAGTGTAGTAATTATTTACACCATCAAAAACAAACTACTACAAAACACTAATTACCAAATGATTAAATACGGAAAAACTTTAGCACAAAGTACGCCTTTTGGAAGGTTTCAAAAAACATTTTAACTTACTAATACATTAACATTTGTGCAAACAAACTGTTAAACCCTGTTAAAAACTTGGCTTTCACAAAATAAAATCTATCTTATTCGTTCACCTTAAACGCAAAAGATACCATGATTTATTCTGAAAAAGAGAAATATTCTGAAGTACTGGAAGATTCCATAAACTATTTACAAAACCGCGGATATAAAAATATCAAAGCCGATATGGATGGTTATGAATCGCCCAAATCATATACAAAAAAAGGCACAAATATTTCAATTACCCCAGATATTGTTGCTATTAAAGAAGGAAGAAAACACATTTTTGATATCAGTTTAAAATCTGAAAAACCGCAACTCTTAAAATCGAAATGGCTATTTTTAAACACGCTAAGTCGATTAAAATCACATCATTTTAAGCTCATCACAAAAAAAGGGCATTATAAATTCACTGAAGACATGCTAGAGGATGTTAACTTGAGCAACAAAAACCTTATTAAAATTTAAGCGTATTTCAAAACAAATGCACCCGTGTCATTTGTCTTTAAAATCGTAATGATAAAAAACATGTAATTTTTTGTAACATTTTTTCACTCTTTTACGTATAACTAATGAATGCCCTATTTATTCACAATAAAATTACAGGAGAATATTAGATGAGACAACTTAAAATTACGAAGCAGGTTACCAATAGAGAAACTGCATCGTTAGATAAATACCTGCAAGAAATTGGCAAGGTAGATCTTATTACTGCAGACGAAGAAGTAGAATTAGCGCAACGTATCAAGGCTGGAGATCAAATTGCTTTAGAAAAGTTAACAAAAGCTAATTTACGTTTCGTGGTATCAGTTGCAAAACAATACCAAAATCAAGGTTTAACCCTGCCAGATTTAATAAACGAAGGTAATCTTGGTTTAATTAAAGCAGCACAACGATTTGATGAAACGCGTGGTTTCAAGTTTATTTCTTATGCTGTTTGGTGGATTAGACAATCCATTTTACAAGCCTTAGCGGAGCAATCTCGAATTGTACGTTTGCCACTCAATAAAATTGGATCTATTAACAAAATTAATAAAACCTTTGCTTTTTTAGAGCAAAGCCATGAGCGTCCGCCTTCTGCTGAAGAAATTGCAAAAGAGCTAGACATGACCATAAATGATGTTAAAGAGTCTATGAAAAACTCAGGACGTCATGTAAGTATGGATGCGCCTTTAGTTGAAGGAGAAGATTCTAATCTGTATGATGTTTTAAATTCTGGTGAATCTCCAAATCCAGATAAAGAGTTATTACATGAGTCTTTACGCACCGAAATTGAACGTGCTCTAGAAACGTTAACGCCTCGTGAAGCCGATGTGATTCGTTTATATTTTGGTTTAGGAAACCAACACCCTATGACCTTAGAAGAAATTGGCGAAACATTTGATTTAACACGTGAGCGTGTAAGACAAATTAAAGAAAAAGCGATTAGACGATTAAAACACACCTCTAGAAGTAAAATATTAAAGACCTATTTAGGATAGTAATATTTAAAAATTACGACTAAATAAAGGTAACAACAGTTACAATATAACTGTTCGTTTTTTGATTGATGAAAGAACCCCCGGCTGATTACCGGGGGTTTGTTCTTTTGTATATTTAAATTTCATGAGAACAAAAAGACTTTTCTATATTTGCAAAAATTAAATACAATATTCACAATATGAGTTCTAAGTTAATTGCGCCATCTATGCTTGCAGCAGATTTTGGTAATTTACAGCGTGATACCGAAATGGTTAACAACAGTGATGCCGATTGGTTTCACATAGATGTTATGGACGGGCATTTTGTACCTAACATCTCTTATGGCATGCCTGTAATTCAAACCATTAAAAAACACGCTACCAAGCCTCTTGATGTGCATTTAATGATAGAAAAACCTGAACGTTATATTGAAGAATTCGCCAAAGTTGGAGCCGATATTATCACAGTACATTATGAATCTACGGTGCATCTACACAGAACCTTACGTCAAATTAAAGCCGCAGGATGTAAAGCAGGTATTGTACTTAATTTAACAACTCCTGTATCAGTTCTTGAAGACATTTTACCAGAATGTTTTATGGTTTTACTTATGTCTATTAATCCTGGGTTTGGCGGACAACAGTTTGAGGACATCACCTATAACAGAGTTAAAAAACTCCGCAACATGATAGATGAGCAAGGGCTACATACGCATATTGAAATTGACGGTGGTGTTACCGATAAAAACATAAAACAACTGGTTGAAGCTGGTGCTGATGTGTTTGTTGCAGGAAGTCATGTATTTAAAAGTGGCAACCAAACAGAAACCATCAAAACATTAAAGGAACTGGCTAATTCTTAAAATTGTTTGGAAAAATAGTTTAGTAAATCTGAAGTCGTAACAATACCTTTTAAAAATCCATTTTCAACTACTGGCAAAGCATGAAAAGGGGCTTTAGCTAAAATGTTTGATGCCTCTCTTACGCAGGTGTCCTCGGTAACGGTTATGACATGCTTGGCCATAACCTGTTCAATTGAAAACATATTATAAACCACAGTATCGATTCTTTCCTCTGATGTTGATGAAGTTTCAGCAAAACTTATACGCATCAAATCTGTATAACTAAGCATACCAATTACCATTTCTCTTGAAACTATTGGAATATGCTTTATTTTATATCTTTTAAAAAGTCTGTCTGCTTTTTCTAAGTCATCCTCTCTGGTTAAAGCAATAACACGCTTTGTCATGATTGAGGATATTGGTGTACAATTTCTCATTCTTTTAAACTAAACATTAAAAACGCACATAACGGAAATAGCCTTAACAGCCATACAAACACAACTACCTTCTGAATCTCAATTATGAGTATGTACTAAAAGTGATTCAGTAAGTATTTTATAAGATCGGTTGTTGTAACGATACCAACTAAAATGGAATTGCTCACAACTGGTAATGCATGAAACTCTTTAGTTGCAAAAATTTCGGCCACATCCTTAATTGAACTAGATGACGATATTGTAACAATATTCCTAGTCATTATTTGCCCAATACTAAACATATTATAAACGGCCACATCCGTATCGTCATTATAATCATTATTAGTCATATCTGGAAAACTAAAACGTAATAAATCAGTATAGCTTAACATACCTATTACAACTCCATCAGTCACTACAGGAATATGCCTAATTCTATGCTGTTTAAACAATTGCTCCGCTTTTTCTAAACTATCGTCTTTATGCAATGTAATAACAGGCGATGTCATTATCATTGAAATTGGTGCTTTCCGTATCATAATCTTATCGT
This sequence comes from Allotamlana fucoidanivorans, assembly GCF_045788535.1. Classification (GTDB taxonomy): domain Bacteria; phylum Bacteroidota; class Bacteroidia; order Flavobacteriales; family Flavobacteriaceae; genus Allotamlana; species Allotamlana fucoidanivorans. The sequence continues at coordinate 312,729 of NZ_CP074074.1, forward strand.
TTTAATTTAGCTTTCACTAAAGTTAGAAAAACAACGCATAAAATTTTATGATAAAAATCATGTTAATTGGCATATAACGTGTTAATATTGAAATACTTCCCCATATCGATTAATTTTTAAAAGCTCGTAATTTTTCACTATTTTATACCTATTAATATCAACACTGTTTAGTTTTATAACTAACCTCTTCCCCAAATTTTATGCGTGAGTGCATAAAACTGAATACTAAAAAAAACTTATTATGATTAAAAGTTACAACCTTGTAATGCACAAAATGGTATTTTTTGTGCTTAGTGGCATGTTGTTAACATGCTCTAGCGAACCACTTATCACTTCAACCTCCGAAGCAGATGTAACGAGCTTAGACAGCAAAATCACAATTCAAAAAGATGCGAATAAAAGCAACAGACTCCATTTTACTGCTTCCTTAAAAGGCAGTAATGAAACAACACCTAATGATTCAAATGCTACCGGACAAGCCATTGTTCATATAAACAAGGAGGAAACCATGATTCATTATAAATTAATTGTTTCTAATATTGAAAATGTTACTATGGCTCATTTTCATATGGGGGCCGCTGGAACTAATGGAGGTGTTGTGGTTTGGCTTTATGATAACAGAACTGGGCAGCCCTCAGGTATTTTTAATGGTGTTCTTGCAGAAGGATATATAAATGAAAGCGATCTAACTGGAGGCTTAACTGGAAAAACTATTGGAGATTTAGTTGAAGCCATAAGAGATGGACTCATATATGTAAATGTACATACCACGGCTATTGGAAGCGGAGAAATAAGAGGTCAATTATAACAGTACCTATTAGTTAAAAGAACAATAAAGCTACTTAAATCTATGGATTAAGTAGCTTTATTATATAAAAACATATGCTCAATAATTTGCAAACTTAAAATTTAACATTTGCCTTACCTTAGCATAAACCTCAGGAAAATTAGCCTGAAACTCTTTTGGCGTCTCAATAAACGTTTCCATCAATACGGCGAGAAACTCAAACTGATTAGTAAAGGCGTAATTTCTAAAATATCCAGATGATAATAGCGTTTCCCTAAGTTCAGGTCTGTGTTGTAAAAGCTCTTTCAATTCTTTAAAGGAATCACTAAAAATGGTTGAACTTATATCGCGTTCTTTTATACTATTAATGTGAATGGCGTGGGTAAACTCATGTATACCTAAATTCAAATTATCATTGCTTATATCTAATCCCAATTTAAAATCTTCCCAACTAAGCACCAGCACTCCTAATCGGGGGTTAAACTCGCCCTTATGAAATGTTTTATTAGTATTTGAATAAAATGCTTTTGGATAAATCATAATTTTAGAAATAATCCCAATATAATAATCCCTAAAACCAAATGTTAACATAACGGCTGTGGCCGAAATTAATACCTTTACTTCATCGTTTACTTGAAATCCTTCCCTTCCTAAAAAGTCTTTATCAGACATAAAAGAGACCAAACGGTGCTCAAAGTAACCACGATATTTCTTATCCAACTTGTTGAAAAACGGAAAGTCTTGCTGCAACACATGTCTTTGCTGTTTTGAAAGTTTTTTTGACCTTAAATAAAAATGGGTATACCAAGGTTTCATATACTTTAGCACGTATCCCATTTCTAACATTTTAAGAGCATAATGTAAAATCAAATAAAACAAGACTGCAATGCAACCAGCCAGAATAATTTTACTTACAAGTACATCTGAATCAAATAGCACTAAAACCATTATATTAAGATAAATCAATTTGTTTTAAAGAAACAAATAAAAACTTAAATAACTACCTTCTAAATAAAAAAAGGCAAATAGAGTCCTCAAACCCCTATTTGCCTAAAAAATATATGTACTTTAGGTATTCTCTTTAAAACCTATTATTCTTCATCATCTTTTCTAGAATCATCCTCTCCTTTGGCTACATGAGACGTCATCCTCTTTGAATCAAAACGCATGATACTTTGATAATCCCAACTGTTATAAACATGAGACAATCCCCAATCGAAAATTTTTGTTGGATTATCGTCCGGAACCTCAACAGTTCTATTTAAACCAATAGCATGAGGCATATTGGCTCCTTTGACTGCTCCACGAATTTCAAAGTTAATACCATCAGGAGACCATTGAAATGTATTTCTTTCTGGACCATCAGTAGTAATTAAAGAAGCTATTCCTCCCTGAGTTTTCCAAACAACTACTTCATGACCTGAATTTGATATAGGATTATACTTTGATTTAATGTATGGTCCTTTAGGGTTATCCGCGATAGCCACTCCATGACGAATTTGACGTCCGCCAAACAAGATTTCTTCTCCCATCTGCTCGCCTTTATAAAACAGGTAAAACTTTCCATTAAAAGGAAGAATACACGGATCATGTACCTTATGTGAATCAAAATCGCCCTTTTTCTCAACCAAAAATCGGTTCTGTTTAGTTCCTTTCCAAATACCATTATCTGCAGGTTGTAAAATAGGTTCTTCGCTCTTCGTCCATGGGCCATCAGGAGAATTTGACCATGCCAAACCAACCGTATTTTTCACTCTTACAGTGTAAGGTGACTTTACAGCTTGATAACACAAATAATACATATCTTCGTGTTTCATAATTTCAACAGTAAACACTGAACGATCATCATAAGCCCCCTTCTCTCCTCTTAATACTGCTGGTCCTTCTTCTTTCCAAGTCCATCCATCATCAGATGTGGCATACCAAATATCACATCTGTCCCAAGGAAACACTTTGTCATTCTCAACATCACCAGCAAAGCCTTGAGTAGGCCCCGTACTTTTAGAATACCAAACATAGTACTTTCCATTCTCTTTTATCATAGCTGAAGGATCTCTACGAACTACCCCTTCTTCATAAGCCAAATCTCCTTTTAAAGGTTTCATTGGATTAAAATCTCTGTACCAATCATTTTCAACATACTCCCATTGTAATGCTCTCTTTGATGCAGCACTTAAATATTCTCTATTAGTTATACCAAACCGGTCTAATTTTTCATCGGATACTTTCTCTTTATCTTCTTTTTGTTCATGATTACAATCTACCTTGTTGTTACAAGACAACAAACCTAAACTTACGCAAAACACTAATGCTTTTAATTGGTTATTCATTATTATTTTAATTGTTATTTTAAACTATTACTATACGCTACTATCAAAATACCCAACACCATACAAGCTAGACCAAAGTATAAAAACTTCTTTGCTTTTGATGATGCCTTAATCCACTCTTTTGTGATTATTCCACTTACTATTGCTGTGACCACACAAGCTGTATTAAAAATGGCGTAGCCCACACTTCCTCCTAATTCTTGACCTAATTTAAATGCAGAGTAAGCAAATACCACAGAAGCGGCAAAATTGAACACCCCCATTATTGATGTTAAAAAGATATTTTTTCCTAGGTAAGGCGTTCTAAATTTAGACCACAATTTTTTTGCTGAAAGTTGCTGAATAAAGTAAACGGCAATTGCCACCCCACCAGACATGTAAATAACATACATTACGGCTATGGCACTTTTCCAAGGGGCATTACCCTGAGCAAGCGCTGCTTCATTAATAACTTCTGCGCCATAAGAATTTGCAAAACTAAAACCTGTAGCCAATAACCCACCAACAACTGCAATTAAAATACCTGTAACCATTGATGTTTCTTTTTTAGCCAATTCAGATGACTCAGCTTGTTCTTCGTCCTTTTGGCGAAGAATACCTGCTCTACCATTGGCCATAACACCAATAAGTACCACAAACAATCCTCCAAGAATAGTAAGAAAAACATTAGTTTCTGGAACACCTTGAACAAAAAATGGAAGCAACGATCCCACCAAAATAACGGTTCCTATAAATATTGAAAACCCTAATGAAAGCCCTATGTAGTTAATAGCCTTACCCCACATCATTACACCAATACCCCATGCCACACTAGAGATAACCATACCCAGTAATACGTCACCAGGAATAGATTTAAGTACATCGGAAAAACCATCTATCAGCAAAAAGGCCGCAATATTGGGAACAACAAAGGTATTAATGGCAAAAAACATACTCCATGTGTTCTCAAACTCATAATCTTTTGTGAATTTTTCGGGCAATGCGTATAAACCCAGTAATAAACCTGCTAGAATAGCAAATAAAACGCCTGTAATCATAATAATATAGTTTTAGTTATTATTTATAATGGTTGTTTTTACCAATCAAATTTAAATATAGTTGTACTTTCAAAAGATTCACCTGCCTTGGTTATTGACTTTGGGGAATCTTCGATATTTGGTCCATTTTGATAACGATGAGTTTCACAGCAGAAGCCTCTATATTTGCCATATTGCTCTCCATTCTCTCTTTTTAACGCATCAGACGTATATTTGCCCGTATAAAGCAACATGCATGGTTCTGACGAATAAACGATTAATGAACGACCAGATGCATCCGATTTAATTTTTGCTACTTCCTGAACCTTAAATTCTGGGTTGTCAAAAACATAAAAATGTTCAAACCCGTCGCCCATAGCTTCATGTACATCACCTATAATTTTGCCTGTTCTTAAATCATCAACTTCATTTTCAATGGACAGTATTTCTCCTGTTGCAGCACCAGTATCGTCCATAGCATGTCGTTTGCTGGTATTTACCTGAGCAATATGACTCTCAACCGTATTTGAAAATGCATCTAGATTAAAATAGGTATGATTAGTTAGTGATAACGGTGTATCTTGATCTGGTATAGCATTATAATCTATTTTCAATGTATTATCTGAAGTCAGACTAAACACGACGATAACATCAACGTTTCCAGGAAAACCTTCTTCAAGATTGTTACTCTTTAAAGACATCTTAACACCATTTTCAAGTACTTCTGCTGTCCAGATGCGTTTATCAAAGCCAACAGCTCCACCATGCAAATTATTATCTCCACAATTTTTTTCTAGTTGATACACTTTACCGTTTAAGGAAAACTTGGCATCTTTTATTTGGGAACAATATCTGCCAATTGTTCCACCAAAATAGGGTGCATTTTCAACATACTCTTTTTCAAAATAGCCCTCTAAAGTATCAAAACCACAAGCGATATTTTGAATATCTCCATTTTTATTTGGAACTAAGATTGATGTAATGGTTGCCCCATAATTAGTTATTTTAATCTCAACTCCGTTTTCATTTTTCAACGTGAACAAGTCTATCTCTTGATCATTTAATGTTCCGAAATGCGTTTTGGTAATTGCCATATTTTAGTCTAGTTTTTTTATGTATATGTAATAAACTCCATAATTGGCTTCTTCCTCAATAAAATCAGCTTCCAACATGGTATGTCCTGTTTTAACATCAATTTCAAAAGCGACTTCTTCTGAATTCGCTTCAACTTCTTTTAAGTATTCTTTATCAAATATTTTTAATCGCACTTTTTCAGGTGAGATGGTTTGATAATCAAATTGATTATCTGGATTTTTGGCTGGAATACCAAGTATAAGCCCTGGGCATTCTATAGGCCACCTTCTGCAAGACACTTGATATTTTCCAGAAGTAGCAAATCCAACGGAATACTTATTGTTTTTGTTTTTTTTGCCTTGGGCAATTTGTGATTGTTTCCATACAGGAGTATCATTTCCAATGGCGTTTTGAATGGTTAACGTTGTAACCGCTTGTAGCAAACTACCGCAAATCTCAACAGGAAAATTTTGATAAGCGTCCTTTTGTTTTGCTTTAGCTATAAATTGTTCATTTTCTGCTATAAGCTCTTGTACTACCTCTGGAAATTGGCTTGAAACATCATTATTTTGTTTAGGATCTGCTTGAATATCATACAGCATGGTACCGTTTAAAAGACGCCAGTTACCTTTCATGATGCAGGCTTTTTTAGTAGAATGTGGTGGGCGCCAATCTTGATTATTATGAACAAAAACGGTTCTATTAGATACTACCTTCTCATCATTTTTTATGGCATTTGATAAATCAATCCCATCTAGATCTAAGTCTTCACTCAATGTAAAGCCACATAACCCCGATAACGTTGGGATTAAATCTACGTGTGAAGCTAAAATATTTAAATCTTTTCCGCCTTGAATTTTTCCGTTAGGCCATCTTATAAAAAATGGAACACGGTGGCCGCCTTCTTCAATATCACCCTTTCTTCCTTCAAACCCCTTGTTATAGCCTAAGTTTCCATCTTCACTGTACCCAAATTGACTTCCATTGTCTGTAGCGAAAACAACAATGGTATTCTCGATCAAATTATTGTCCTCAAGAAACTGGTTTAGCCTTCCCATATTTTCGTCAATATTGGCAATCATACCATAAAAATTGGCACTAGGTATTTCTTTCCCTTCCAAATCTTTATACGGCGCAGCGTAAGCCTCATCGACATTTAACGGATGGTGTGCAGCGTTAGTAGGCAGGTACACAAAAAACGGTTTTTCTTTATTGCGTTTGATAAACTTCATGGTTTCATCAAACCAAACATCGGTACAGTATCCTGAAAATTGCTGCTGTCTGTTATTGGCTAAATAAACATCATCAAAATAATCATTACCCCAATAATCGGTTATCTCACCAATACCCCCAAACTCATGATGAATAGCTTCCTGAAATCCCATATCAGTTGGGCGTGAGGGATAATTGTTGCCCAAATGCCATTTACCAAACATACCTGTTTGATACCCATTATCTTTAAAAATATCCGCAATCGTTTTCGTATTTTCATGCAAAGCAGCACGTCCTTTAAAAGTGGCCCAAGCTCCATTATTTATGGGGTATTGGCCAGTCATAAAAGCCGACCTTGTTGGCGTACAAACAGGACTCACATGAAAATCGGTAAGTCTTACAGATTCTGCATAAAAAGCATCAATATTAGGTGTTTTAAGCCACGGATTACCATGACAGCCTAAGTCACCTATACCTTGATCATCTGTAAGAATAAAAATAACATTAGGTTTTTCAATTTGTTCATTCGCTTGATTGCAGCCCCATACACATGACGCCACAATCAAGAAACAAACTATTATCTTAATTCTATATTTCATTTACTTTTCTTCAAAGGGCTTTAATTTTTCCCAATCAAAAATCACCCCAACACCTGGATAATCTGGAGCTACAGCTCTAAAATTCTCAACTACCAAAGGTCTTGTTGTATATTCATCAATAGGAAAACTATGCACCTCTAACCAGCCTGAATTTGGCTGTGAAGACACTAAACTCACATGCAGTTCTTGCATACCATGTGAACATGCTGGAATGCCATGCTTATCAGCAAGTCTTGCGGCGGCCAACCACCCTGTAACACCACCACAATTTGAGGCATCTGGTTGTACATAAGACAATTTTGCTTGATCCATAGCATATTCAAACTCATGAATGGTATGTAAATTTTCACCCATAGCTAATGGAAATCCTGTGGCATCAACTATTTCTCCGAAGCCTTTATAATTATCAGGAATAATTGGTTCTTCAAACCAGGTGATATCGTATTGCTTAAAGCCTTCAATAGCTTTTATAGCCTTCTCTACGGTCATGGAATAATTAGCATCTACCATAAAGGTTACATCAGGCCCTATATATTCTCTTACCGCTTTAATACGATCAAGGTCTTCTTGCAAATTATCTCTTCCTATTTTAATTTTAACGGCATTAAATCCACGTTCTAAGTAGCTTTTCATATTTCCTAAAAGCTTCTCTATAGGAAACATTAAATCAATACCCCCACAATAGGCTTTACAGGTATTTCCATGTCCACCAGCCATTTTCCATAAGGGCTGCCCTGCTTTTTTACAGCGTATATCCCACAAGGCAATATCAACAGCAGAAATAGCAAACGATGCGATTCCTCCACGGCCTACATAATGCACATGCCATTCTAGAAAGTCATAGATGCCTTCTACATCGGTACCATCTTTGCCTATAAGTACTTCAGAAAAATCATGCTCTACCATGGCTTTTATAGCAAAGCCTCCTTTTCCTCCTGTATACGTGTACCCTGTGCCTTCACTACCGTCTTCTAAAGTGATAGTAACCGTTACTAGTTCAAAATGATAATGATCACCATGCTTAGCATCAGACATTACTTCTGGTAAGGGCACCGTAAATAATCGTGTCTCAACTTTTGAAATTTTTGTACTCATAGCTTTTAAGCTTTGTGTCTGATATAAAATGTTTTCTTCTCTAAATACTGCTCAAACCCGTATTTACCATCTTCCCCTCCAGAACCAGAAAGTTTATAGCCATTATGAAATCCTTGGTGTTGTTCTCCATGACCTCTATTTACATAAATTTCCCCATATTCTAACTCATCATTACATTTCATGATGGTGTTCATGTCGTTGGTAAATACCATAGCAGCTAAACCATATTCGCAGTCATTAGCATACCCAATAACCTCTTCGAAAGTTTTGAATTTCAAAACTGGTAAAATTGGCCCGAAAGACTCCTCATGAACAATAGTCATATCTTGAGTAACATTAGTTAAAACTGTTGGTTCAAACCAATACCCTTTTTCGAATTCTGCTCCCTCTGGACGTTTTCCTCCGGCTGCAATTGTAGCGCCTTCTTTTACAGAAACTTCTACCAAATGCTCCATGTGTTTTAACTCATTAGCATTTACTTTTGGTCCCATATCTGTTTCCTCTAACATAGGATCACCAACCTTAATTTCTGCAACTTTTGCCAAGAATTTTTCCATAAACACATCATAGATATCTTCGTGGATGTACATACGTTCATTACAGGTACAAACTTGTCCGCAGTTATCAAAACGTGAATGTAACGCAGCATCAACAGCAGCATCAATATCGGCATCAGCAAAGGCAATAAATGGTGCTTTCCCGCCTAATTCTAACTGCACATGTGTTAAGTTATCTGCAGCTGCACGAGCAATACTTTGCCCTACAGGTGTAGAACCCGTCATAGTTATCATTTTAGTAATGGGGCTCTCTACTAAAGCATTACCCATAGCGCGGCCAGGGCCTGTTAAAATATTAATAACACCTTTAGGAATACCCACTTTATTAGCTAAATCTCCTAACTCTAAAGTAGCAATTGGCGTTTCTGAAGTAGGCTTAATCACAATAGTGTTTCCTGCAACCAGAGCTGGCCCTAATTTACGACCTGCCAACGCTAATGGGAAGTTCCAAGCAGTAATGGCTACTACTACCCCTTTAGGTATTTTTTGAATCCAGATTTGCTCATTAGGATTATCCGACGGTATAATATCGCCTTCAATTCTACGAGCCCCCTCTGCTGCGTACCTAATAAATGACGCTGTTACCGAAACCTCAAAACGAGCTACTTTTAAAAGTTTACCCTGCTCTTTTGTTAGTAATACTGCTAAACGCTCATTATTTGCGTCAATTTCGTCGGCTAATTTGTATAACAAATCTGCCCTATCTCTTGCTGGTAATTTTTTCCATTCTTTTTGAGCAGCCTCAGCAGCTTTTAAAGCTTCAATGGCCTCTTCTGCCGTACCATTTTGCACTCTTGCTACAACCTCTTCTGTTGATGGGCTTATGATATCTATTGTTTCGCCTGACGCCGAAGTCTTCCATTCTCCATTAATAAACAACTGGTATTCCTTAATTTCCGCCATATTTATAATTTTTTCTTTGTTTTCCTTTTTTGTTATTATCTTACTACTTATTGTGATTTATCCTTCTATATTCCGTCTTAATGATGACCTACACCTATATTGTATTGAACTAAAACGAACAGTACTAGAAGTTACCTTCCCATCCAGCCACCATCAACCAAAACGATAGATCCATTCATATAAGCCGCCGCTTCTGAAGCCAAGAATACAGTTGGACCAGCAAAATCTTCTGGTTCACCCCATCTACCAGCGGGAATTCTTGATAAAATAGACTCTGCTCTTACAGGATCATTCCTTAAAGCTTCTGTATTATCTGTTGAAATATATCCTGGTGCAATGGCATTTACATTTACACCTTTTCCTGCCCATTCGTTAGCAAAAGCCATTGTTAACTGACCAATAGCGCCCTTACTCGCCGCATAACCTGGAACAGTAATACCGCCTTGAAATGTTAACAATGAAGCTGTAAAAATAACTTTACCAGAACCCCTTGCAACCATGTCTCTACCAAACTCTCTTGTTAATATGAATTGTGCATTTTGGTTTACTTCAATAACTTTATCCCACATGTCATCTGGGTGTTCTGCTGCTGGTGTTCTTAAAATAGTTCCTGCATTATTTACCAAAATATCTATTTGAGGATGATTCTTTTTAACTTCTGCAATAAATGCATAAAGGGATTTACGATCCGAAAAATCACATTGATACGCCGTAAACGCTTTACCTGTAGCCTGTACCGCTTTTTCAACATCACTTCCTGTTTTTTCTAAGGAAGCCGAAACACCAATAATATTAGCACCTGCCTCGGCTAAACCAACTGCCATAGCTTTACCAATACCTCGTTTACACCCTGTAACCAATGCTGTTTTTCCTTCTAAACTGAATTTATTTAAGATACTCATTCTTATTAATTTAAATTATTTGTTATTGATTAATGGCTGTAGGTTTTTCATTAGTTTTAAATTATTACAACTAAAAACCATCAACCACAAACGCTATTTTTAAAGTTGACAATCCATTAAGACCTTCATACCATCAGGATTATTATCAATGTTTTCAAATACTTGCTGAATGTTTGATAACGGTTGAACATCTGTTATCATATCTTCAAATGGTAGTTCATTTGCAGTTATTAATGCGATTGATTTTTCGTAATCTTCCTTCTCATAAACACGTGCCCCAATTAATTTTAACTCTTTCCAGAAGAATTTAAATAAGTTAACTGGTTTTGGCTGTCCATGAATAGCCACCATTACAATGCGTCCTCTAATACCTGCCACCTCTGTCATAACATCTAAAGCGGGTTGTACACCAGCTACTTCAAAAACAACATCAGCTAACCTACCTTCTGTTTTTGAACGCACATATTCTACCAAATCAACATCAACAGGACTTACCGCTTCAAGCCCCATAGATTTTGCCTTTTCAATTCTTGTAGGATTTACTTCAGAAATAATAACCTGAGCCCCAGCTTCTTTAGCCACCATAGCTACAAGTAACCCTATTGGACCTCCACCTAAAACCACCGCAGTTTCTCCGGCTTTAAGATCACTTAAACGCACGTCATGAGCAGCCACCGACAACGGCTCAATAAGTGCCGCTAATTTTAAATCTGTAGTCTCCTTTAATTTATGCAAAGTAAACGCTGGAACATTCCAATACTGCTGCATGGCACCTGGACTATCAATACCAATAAACTTTAATTCTTCACAAATGTGATTAAACCCTTTATCGGAAGCCTTAGCCTTTCTATCATCTAGCGGCCTCACTACTATTTTATCTCCAACATTAAAACCATCAACACCTTCTCCAACAGCATCAATTACTCCAGACATTTCATGACCAATAGTCTCCGGAATATTAACGCGCTTATCCATCATACCGTGATATATATGGACATCTGTTCCACACACACCTACATATGCTACTTTAATTCTTACTTCGCCTTTACCCGGCGATTCAATCTCTTTTTCAATTACCGAGAAGGTCTTATTACCCTCATACTGCGTTGCTTTCATAAAAAATTATCTATTAGTTTCAAATAAGAAACAAGTTTGCTATTTGGAACAAATATATGATTTTCCCTTAAAAAAATAGTTGAAAATCAACATTTTTTTTTGTACAACAAACTAACCCTATGGTTAAAACACCATAAGGTCAAGAATTCATAAAAAATAATGATTTGAAATCTAGCGCTGGGTATACCCTAATTTTGTAGAGATTTCAAGAGCATATTTTGCTACAATATTCCCTTTAATTGGAAAATCTTCATGAGGCAACCTACCATGAGGTGCTGTAATCCACAAAGCAGCAACAGGATACCCATATTCATTAAATACCGGCGCACCAATACAATGAATACCTTTTATATCTTCACCGTTATCAATAGCATAACCGTTTTCAAATATTTCTTTCAATTGCTCTCTAAAAACCTTTCTGGAAACAATGGTATTTTTAGTGTATTTAGTAAAACTCATTGTTCTTATTATATTACCTGCTTCTTCTTTGGGTAAAAATGCCAAAACCGACTTCCCTCCAACAGAGGTATGAAGATTAAATTGGGTTCCTGGCTCCACAAATAATTTTACAGAATATGATGATGGCACCTGCTCTAAAATGGTTCCTTTATTGCCTAAAATAACCCCAAGCATAACCGACTCCTTCAATTCATCTCGAAGCGCCCGCATAACATCAATAGAAGACTCGACTAAACTTTGCTCATTAAGTGATGAAATACCAAGGGTTAACATCTTTCTAGACAATGTTATCTTTTTGGTGGTTTCGTTTTTCTGAAGGTAATTTTTAAAAATTAAGGTACTTGTAATCCTAAAAGCACTTGACTTAGAAATCTCTAAAGTATCAATGATTTCTGACAAAGTGAGTCCTTTTTTATGAACCGATAGAAGCTCTATAATTTGTAGTCCACGTTCTAAATTAGGTACATTATAGGTAGATTTTCCCTCTCCTTTTTCCTGACTCATTGGTTTAGTGTTTTAGTTTCACAAAAATAGAATTATTTTTTAATTCTATTTTAATTAATGACTTAAACAAAAAAGCCTGAGTATAAAACCCAAGCTTTTCCAGTGACCGCGAAGGGATTCGAACCCCCAACCCTCAGAGCCGAAATCTGATATTCTATCCAGTTGAACTACGCAGCCTTATGTTTTTATACAAATTGCATCAAGCTAATTTTTGTCTCACTATGGTAGAAATTGTTTTTCCATCAGCCTGTCCTGCTAACTCTTTACTAACAATCCCCATAACTTTCCCCATATCTTTCATGCCTTCAGCACCAATTTGACCTATAGTTGCTACAACAACTTTTTCAATCTCTTCCTCTGATAAAGCTTCGGGCAAAAACTGCTCAATAACCTTGGCCTCAGCCAATTCTGGCTCTGCTAAATCTTCTCTTCCTTGCTCTAGGTAAACAGCCGCACTATCACGTCTTTGTTTTACCTGTTTTTGGAGAATTTTTAATTCTTGTTCTTCAGTTAATTCTTCTTTAGCACCACTTTCTGTTTGCGCTAATAATATTGCTGATTTTACTGCTCTTAATGCCGTTAAAGCCGTTTGATTTTTAGACTTCATTGCTTCTTTTAAAGCAGACATTACCTCTTGTTGTAAACTCATCTCCTATTTTTTTAGTACGCGAATATAAAAATAAAAAGCCTTACTCTCACAAGACTTCAACTGTAATTTTACACAATAAAACCCAAAAAGTCTTGACCAACTTTATGGGTTTTAGTGTACACAAAGGTTACAACACCTTCTTTTTAATCTACATTATCATGCAAAAAAGAATTATTACTTCTTAATTGAATATCATCATTATCATCTAGCCCAACACTTGTTCTTGATATGTTATTCGTTTCAGAAGAATGTTTTGCTTCATTCAAATTCACTCCCTGACGCTTATAGGCAGGGACTCTTTCTATATCATCAATTTTTGCATTGTTGAATTTATAATTAAAATCCTTCATTTTTCTCCTACGCTCCTCTGCTCTATCTTTTAATAGCTCTGAGATAGGTGAATTCATAGGATCAATTTCTTCCGTTTGTTCTTCCGAAACTGAGGTATTCAACACCTTCTTCTCAAAAACAACATCTGGCTCAACATCGTCTAAAAACTTGCTCGAGTTATCTTTCTTCTTTCTATTTAAAGAATCTGATTCTGCATAATCATCAAGTGCATAACGTACTTCTCCATTTTTACTAGATTCCGTTACGGTAACAACCTCAACATAATCATTCACCGGTATGTCTTTTACCTCACTATCATCTGTTAATTTGTGAGCAATAACATCGTCCTTGTCTTCATTATTTTCACTGGTAGAATGAATAGGCATATCAAACGTAAGTGTGATTTGCTTTTCTTCCTCTATATAATCTGAAACCACTTCAACATCGGTTAAGTCGTCAATATCAGATGACATTCTAGTTACTGGCTTAATAATAAAATCGTCCTCCTCTTCAATACTTGATGACACTTCTTTATAAATCACATCCATATTTTTAATAATCTCAGATGTTGGAATGATATTAAAATTTGTTGACGATGCTTCTTTCTCCTTTTTTGAGACTACAGGCTTATCATCATCTTCTGAATCTAACTCTAAAGTATGACGCACTACTGGTGGTTCTTTTTTCTCCTCCAATTCAATTATTGGAGCAATAATTACAGGCTCCTTTTCTACCGCTTTTGCTTCTGGATCCTCACCTAAAACATGCCTAACCTTTTTTGTTTCAGTATTAGAAATCTCATCCTGTTGTTCAATATTAAAACCCGTAGCAATGATAGTTACGGCAATAGACTCTTCTAAGGCTTCATCTTCACCAACCCCCATAATGATATTTGCACCATGACCTGCTTCATTTTGAATATGATCATTGATTTCTCCTATTTCATCAATAGTAATCTCTTGAGTACCAGAAACAATTAGCAGCAATACATTTTTAGCTCCTGTAATTTTATTATCATTTAACAACGGAGAATCTAAGGCTTTACGAATAGCATCCTGAGCTCTGTTTTGACCTGACGCTAAAGATGACCCCATAATGGCTGTTCCACTATTACTCAAAACCGTTTTAGCGTCACGTAAATCTATGTTTTGTGTATAGTGATGTGTAATAACTTCGGCTATACCTCTGGCAGCGGTTGATAATACTTCATCTGCTTTTGAGAACCCGGCTTTAAACCCAAGATTTCCATATACTTCACGAAGTTTATTATTATTAATTACAATTAATGAATCAACAACGCTTCTTAGTTTTTCAATACCTTTTTGAGATTGCTCAATACGCATCCTTCCTTCAAACTGAAATGGCATAGTCACAATACCTACTGTTAGAATATCTTTTTCTTTAGCCATTCTAGCAATTATTGGTGCTGCTCCCGTTCCTGTTCCACCACCCATGCCTGCGGTAATAAAAACCATTTTGGTATTAGTATCAAGCATTTGTGCAATTTCTTCAACGCTTTCTACTGCTGATTGCTCACCAATATCTGGGTTTGCTCCTGCTCCTAAGCCCTCGGTTAAATGAACACCTAATTGTATTTTATTAGGCACGCCACTATTTTCTAAGGCTTGTGAGTCTGTGTTACAGATATAAAAATCTACACCTTTAATACCTTGTTGAAACATGTGGTTAATAGCATTGCTACCGCCACCGCCAACTCCAATAACTTTAATAACATTTGACTTGTTTTTAGGAAGATCAAATGAAATATTTGTTTCGAATTCTTTGTTGCTGCTCATAAATTCTGTTTTACTGGGGTTTGTTTTATTTGTACTTTATTCTTTAGTTCAATGGTTCTAAAATATTATTCTTGAAAACGCTTACTTAAAACGATCTACTCAAATACTTACTCAGCATTATCTAGAAAGTCTTTTAGGCGTTCCGTTAATTTATCTAAAAACGAACGTCTCTCTCTAGGAGGTTGCTCTGTGATTTTTGGCTCATTTGAAGCCTGTGCACCTTGCTGCTCTCCAGTTCCTCCATGCTCCTCCTGTATTGGTTTTTCTTCAACTTTTCTGCGCTCTTGTCTTTTTAAACCATCTAAAACCAAGCCAACTGCCGTTGCATACAACGGACTAGTAATTTCACCATCACTATCGCCCGCTAAGTGTTCGTTTGGATATCCTATTCTGGTATCCATTCCTGTGATGTACTCCACCAACTGTTTTAAATGCTTCAACTGACTTCCGCCACCAGTTAACACAATACCTGCTATTAATTTCTTCTTTTGTTCTTCATGACCGTAGTTTTTGATTTCAACAAAAACTTGCTCAACGATTTCAACAACACGTGCATGAATAATCTTTGATAAGTTCTTTAAGGTGATTTCTTTGGGTTCCCGCCCTCTTAAACCTGGGATTGAAACAATTTCATTATCCTTATTTTCTCCAGGCCATGCTGAGCCGAATTTAATTTTTAGTAATTCAGCTTGCTTTTCAATGATAGAACACCCTTCTTTTATATCTTCGGTAATCACATTACCTCCAAATGGAATTACCGCTGTATGACGGATGATACCATCTCTAAAAATGGCCAAATCTGTTGTACCACCACCTATATCTATTAAAGCAACACCCGCTTCTTTTTCTTCCTGACTCAATACCGCATTGGCTGAAGCTAAAGGCTCTAGGGTTATGCCTTCTAAATTCAACCCTGAACTCTTTACACAACGCCCAATATTTCTAATAGAAGATACCTGCCCTACAACGACATGAAAATTGGCTTCCAACCTGCCTCCGTACATCCCAATTGGCTCCTTAATTTCGGCTTGCCCATCAACCTTATATTCTTGCGGAAGTACATGAATAATTTCTTCTCCGGGCAACATCACCAATTTGTGTACCTGATTTATGAGTTTATCTATATCATCATCATCAATCACCGTTTCTGAATCCGCTCTAGTAATATAATCACTGTGTTGCAAACTTCTTATATGCTGACCTGCAATACCAACAGTAGCTTCATCAATTTTCATATCGGCCACCGCTTCTGCCTCTTGTACTGCTTGTTGTATAGATTGAATGGTTTGTGTAATATTATTTACAACACCACGGTGTACGCCTAAACTTTTAGATTTTCCTATACCTAAAATTTCAACCTTGCCGTAATCATTTTTACGACCAATCATTGCCACTATTTTAGTGGTTCCTATGTCTAATCCTACTGCTAAATTATGCTCCATAGCTTAAATTTTGGTACCTATTACTTGATTTTCAAACTGCAAATTTACTTTACTATAATTGTTCAGCGTCTTATCTTTTAAATTTTTCTTATAAAAAGCTTTAAGATTATTCACTTTTTTATCTAGATAGTATAAATCTCCTATTTCTACATTAAAATCACACCGCCTTAATCTCAGAAAAAACTTTCCTTTTATATCTTGATGAATCTCTATTACATGCTTTTTTAAAAAATCATCATCCTGCACTTTTCGAGCTATTTGATAGATGTTTTTTAAATCATTCTTTTCAACATAACCAGTAACTAGGGGAACTCTTGCAGCATAATTTCTTGATAATGGCATAAACTTTCCTTCGTCATCGATATAATAAGATGCATTTGTACTTACTCTTGCGACAGGTGTTTTTTGCTCTACTTCAGCATTAAGTGTACCATTAACAGCAACATACACTTCTGCAGTTTTGATCATTGGGTTAGACTTGAGGGCATTCTCTAATTCATTCAAATCTAAAGTTTCTTTGGACACCTTTTTAGTTCCTTCAAAATTTTGTATTAACAATTTACTAACAGCCTCATTTGTAATGAAAAGGTTGTTTTCTCCAACAAACGTAACCTTAGGATTTGAGATGGACCTTTCTTCATTTCTCGCTGAGGCAAACGCAAACAAAAACACTGTTATTACTAACAGTAACAGCATTTTTATAACATTCCAATTAACTTGCAAGACTTAATCCTTGTTTTAAATGTTTAACTTCTTCTCCTATATCACCAGCCCCTAAGGTTAAAATAACCTGCGCATCACTTTTTAGCACTTCTGTCAATAGATTTTCCTTATCTATTAACGCCCTGTGCTTAAGGGACATTTTATCTAATAGCAATTGTGAACTCACCCCTTCTATTGGCAGTTCTCTTGCCGGATAAATATCTAGTAACAAAACCTCATCAAACTGCGACAGACTAGAAGCAAAACCATCAATAAAATCACGCGTTCTACTGAATAAATGCGGCTGAAAAACAGCAAGCACCTTTTTATTTGGATACATTTCTCTTACGGCTTGATGCACGGCATTAATTTCCTCTGGATGATGTGCATAATCATCAATATAAACCAAATCATCTGTCTTTATTTGATATGAAAATCTTCGTTTCACACCCTTATAAGACGCTAAAGCTTTGGCGAGCTGTTTGTGCGGGCAACCATATTCAACAGCCATCGCCAAGGCTATAAGTGCATTAGACAGATTATGTCTACCTGGTAGGTTAAATTCTATATCTTTAAGTGCTGTTTTTGGCGTTTTCACATCAAAAACATACGCACCATTTTCTATTTTTATATTTTGAATACTATAATCTGAATCATCTTCAATACCATAGGTAATACCCTGCAAAGGCAATCCGTTTTTCACGAATAATTTTCCATTTGGCTTTATTTTCTTTGAAAATGCTTCAAACGATTTTATTAACTCACTGGCATCACCATATATATCAAGATGGTCTGCATCCATAGATGTAATACAAGCTAAGTTAGGCGATAAGGTTAAAAATGACCTATCAAACTCATCCGCTTCTACAACTGAAACTTCAGCACCATTTAATATTAAGTTAGAATTGTAATTTTCACTGATGCCACCTAAAAAAGCAGTTAAAGGCACATCACACACGTTTAACAAATGCCCTAAAATACTAGTTGTTGTGGTTTTTCCGTGTGTTCCAGCAACAGCCAAACAATACATGTTTTCAGTAATTATTCCTAAAACCTGTGATCGTTTTAAAACTTGAAATCCTTGCGCTTTTAAATGATTTAACTCTACATGATTTTCAGGAACAGCAGGCGTATAAACCACTAAGGTTGATAGCTTATCAAGGCACCATTGTGGAATATTTTCAACGGCATCTTCAAAATGAATTTGAATTCCAAAATCTATCAAGCTTTGGGTTATTTCTGTTTTCGTTTTGTCATAACCAGCCACATGCTTACCTAGCATGCTAAAATAACGTGCCAAAGCACTCATTCCTATCCCGCCAATTCCAACAAAATAAACGTTATGTATATTTTTTAAATTCATTCTTTATCTTTCAAAAGCTTTTCAACTTCGTCTGCTATATCTTTAGTTGCATTAACTAACGCTAATTTTTTAATGTTTTCTTTTAACAAAGCTTGTTTTTCACCTGAAGCCAATACCTGAGCAAACTTATTTTCAAAATCGGCATCTAAATCCTCCTCCTTAATCATTAAAGCGGCATTTTTATCAACAATGGCTTGTGCATTTTTTGTCTGATGATCTTCAGCCACATTAGGTGAGGGAATAAAAATGACAGGTTTCCCAACAATACATAATTCTGATACCGAACTGGCTCCCGCTCTTGATATAATGATATCGGCCGCAGCATAGGCCAAATCCATAGTATTTAAAAACTCATACACCTGTACATTCTTGGTATGATTGTATATTTTATACTGCTGATAATACAGTTTACCACACTGCCAAATAATTTGAACATTCTGCATATCAAAAAAGTCTAATTCCTTTTCAATAAGCTGGTTTATGCGCCTTGACCCCAAACTACCCCCAATAACCAACAACGTGTGCTTACCATGATTAAGCTTGAAAAAATCCTTAGCTTTTATGGTTTTTGAATCGATTTGCAACAACCCCTGACGCACTGGATTTCCTGTTTTTACAATCTTATCAGCAGGAAAAAATCGCTCCAACCCATTATAAGCCACACATATTTTATTTGCTTTTTTTGACAACAATTTATTTGTAATACCAGGATAAGAATTTTGCTCTTGAATTAAGGTAGGTATGTTTTGAGAAGCTGCAACATGCAACAATGGACCACTAGCAAAACCACCCGTACCAATAGCCACATCGGGTTTAAATGCTTTTATTATTTTTCTTGCCGCCATTAAACTACTGATAACTTTAACCGGAAAACTCAAGTTTTTGAGCGTTAGTTGACGCTGAATTCCAGAGATCCAAAGCCCTTTTATTTCAAACCCTGCCTGAGGCACCTTTTCCATTTCCATTCTCCCTTTTGCCCCAACAAATAAAAACTCAGCCTCAGGAAAACGAGATTTTAGTTCCATAGCAATGGCTATAGCAGGATAAATATGACCTCCTGTTCCTCCTCCCGATAATATAATCTTATAGTTCTTCATTTAAATGGTTTCAGATAGGATTTCTAACGGGTTTTCATCCCTTAATTCTTGCTCTTTTATTTCTTCACGTTTTGCACTTACACTTAAAATGATGCCAACCGCCAAGCAGGTCATCCAAATTGATGTTCCTCCACTACTTATTAATGGTAATGTTTGTCCTGTAACTGGAAACAATTCAACTGCTACAGCCATATTAATTAATGCCTGAAACACAATAGGCAACCCCAAACCAAACACTAACAATTTACCAAAAACAGTTTCCGACTTTTGAGCTACAATAACAATTCTAAAAAGCAGCCACAGATATAAAACCATAACCATAAAGCCGCCTAACAAACCATATTCTTCAATGATTATGGCAAAAATAAAATCTGAAGAAGATTGCGGTAAAAAGTTCTTTTGTAAGCTTTTCCCTGGCCCTAAACCCCAAATTTCTCCTGTAGCGATTGCTATTTTTGCCTTTTCAATTTGATAATCCTCTTCTGTATCTTCTGAATCTGCAAAACTTTCAATTCGTCCCATCCACGTATCTACCCTATTAGGCATGGCATCAGGAAATGCTTTAGCTGTTAAAATAAAAAGAGTTAACACCACAACACCCGAACCAATTATTACCGCTAAATATTTTAACGGATACCCTCCTAAAAACACCAACATGGTAACCATTAAAAAAATAATAGCCGCTGTAGAAAAGTTAGCCGGAAGTATTAATATCAGTACTAAAAACACCGGAAACCAAAGCGGCAAAATAGATTCTTTAAAAGTGATGGTTTTATCCTGAATTTTAGACATATATCGAGCTACGTACACCATCAACACCACCGCTGCCAAAGTAGACGTTTGAAATGACATACCAACAAAAGGGATTTGAATCCAACGACTTGCATTGGCGCCTTCAATTTTTGTGCCTTGCATCATGGTTAGCGTTAACAACACCAAAACCACAGGAATCATAATTAATGACAACCCTTTAAAATATCTGTATGGAATTTTATGTACCCCATACATAATGGCAAAACCCAAAACAAGATGCACAAAGTGTTTTACAAAAAATGCAAATGTATTACTACCACCACCTCTGTATGCCAAGTTACTGGCAGCACTATACACAGGCAGAAAGGACAATATAGCCAATAAGGCCACAATAGCCCAAATTAACCTATCTCCTTTTATGTTTTTAAATACTGTTTGCATCCGTTATTTTGCTACAAATTTCTTACTGCATTTTTAAATTGCCTTCCGCGGTCTTCATAATTCTCAAACAAATCAAAACTAGCACATGCCGGCGACAGCAGTACATTATCACCAGACTCAGCCAATTTATAAGCTATCTTCACAGCCTCACTCATAAACTGAGTTTCCACAATAACATCAACCATGTTACCAAACGTACTCATTAACTTTTCATTATCAACACCAAGACAAATGATGGCTTTTACTTTTTCATTAACAAAGGAAAATAACTCTTCATAATTGTTACCTTTATCAACACCACCAACAATCCAAACCGTAGGCGCATCCATACTTTCTAAGGCATAATACGTTGCATTTACGTTTGTTGCTTTTGAATCGTTTATATATTGCACTTTATTAATTTTAAGCACATGCTCCAAACGATGCTCTACACCCTGAAAATTCTCTAAACTTTCACGTATAGTTTGCTTTCTTATTTTAAGCAAGTGTGCCACAGTAGAAGCTGCCATTGCATTCTTTACATTGTGCTTTCCTTCTAATGTCATGTTTGATATTGGCATAATTATTTTATTGTTATTAATTGTTATTATAATTTTATTATCGTCAAAATATGCACCATTTTCAACGGGTGTAACCAATGAAAATGGCAATAATGTAGATTGAACTGGATTTGTTTTTAAATGATTCACTATAACCGTATCATCTGCATCATAAATCAAATAATCATCTGCTGTTTGATTCATGGCAATTCTGAATTTTGAATTGATATAATTTTCAAACTCATAGTTATACCTATCTAAATGATCTGGAGTGATATTAGTAATAACCGCTACTTTTGGTTTAAAATCTTTTATATCATCTAATTGAAAACTACTTATCTCTAAAACATAGTTTTCATAATCATGTTCTAGAATTTGCTTCGCAAAACTATCCCCAATATTTCCTGCCAATCCCACATTCAACTCTGTGTTCAATAAATGATGTGTTAGCGTTGCCGTAGTAGTTTTACCATTACTACCTGTAATCCCTATAATGGTAGCATCTGTAAAATGTGATGCAAATTCGATTTCTGAAACAACCGTAATCCCCTGTTCTCGAATTTGTTTCACCAAAGCCACCTTATCTGGAATCCCTGGACTTTTCATCACAACATCGGTATTTAATATCCGTGATATTGTATGATTTTCATCCTCCCATTCAATCTCATTATGTATAAGAACTTGTTTATAATTTTCTTTTATTGTTCCTTTATCCGAAACAAAAACATCATAACCTTTTGCCTTACCTAGAAGAGCGGTTCCTACACCACTTTCACCTCCACCAAGAACAACCAATCGTTTCATTTATCGTATTTTCAAGGTCACAATTGTCACAATAGCTAACAAAATACCTACAATCCAGAATCTAGTAACAATTTTACTCTCATGATATCCTAATTTTTGATAATGGTGATGCAAAGGTGCCATTTTGAAAATTCGTCGCCCATCTCCATATTTTTTCTTGGTATACTTAAACCAGCTTACTTGCAGCACCACGGATAGATTCTCCGCTAAAAAAATGCCACACAATACTGGAATTAACCACTCCTTTCTAACAGCTATCGCTATTACCGCTATAATTCCCCCAATAGTTAAACTTCCTGTATCTCCCATAAACACTTGAGCAGGATAGGTGTTATACCATAAAAACCCAACTAAAGCTCCTACAAACGCCGCAATATAAATAGTGATTTCCTCTACGCGAGGTATATACATAATATTTAAATAATCTGAGAAAATAATATTACCCGATACCCAAGCAAATATTCCTAACGTTAGCACTATTATAGCCGAAGTTCCAGCCGCTAAACCATCAATACCATCGGTTAAATTAGCCCCATTTGAAACGGCCGTAATAATAAAAATAGCCACTAGAATAAATATAACCCAGGCATATTTTTTCAAATCGGGGTTTATCCATGTGATTAAATTAGCATAATCAAATTCATTATTCTTAACAAACGGAATGGTGGTTTTAGTACTTTTTTCTTCTGCCGAAAATAGTTTGGACGACTCGACCTTAGGGTTCTCTGTAAGTATTTTTTGTTGCTCTACAAAAGGCAAGTTTTCTTTTAGAGTAACATCGGGATGAAAAAACAAAGTTGCTCCTACAATAATACCTAAACCAACCTGACCAAGCACCTTAAATCTTCCTTTTAAACCTTCTTTATCGTTTTTAAATTTCTTAATATAATCATCAATGAAACCTATAGCCCCCATCCATAGTGTTGTAACAATCAACAAGACGATATAGATATTCTCAAGTTTTGCGAATAGAAATACAGGGATTAATGTGGCTAAAATAATAATAAGTCCACCCATGGTTGGCGTTCCCGCTTTTTCTTTTTGCCCTTCAAGTCCTAGATCGCGGATTGTTTCTCCTACTTGTTGTTTTTGTAAAAAACGAATAATTCTTTTACCGTAAATGGTTGAGAATAATAGCGAAAAGATCATAGCCAAAGCCGCTCTAAAGGTGATAAACCCAAAAAGCGATGCA
Source organism: Allotamlana fucoidanivorans (assembly GCF_045788535.1). Lineage (GTDB taxonomy): Bacteria > Bacteroidota > Bacteroidia > Flavobacteriales > Flavobacteriaceae > Allotamlana > Allotamlana fucoidanivorans. Next base: position 336,391 of record NZ_CP074074.1, read on the forward strand.
CCTGGAAATTTAAATTGCGATTCTAAATATTCAAATAAATAATAGAGCATTTACTTCTGTAATTGTTTTAAAAGTTCTTTTACTATTTTAAAATCATCAAAATCAAAGCATTCTCCTTTAATTTCCTGATAGGTTTCATGTCCTTTACCCGCAATCAAAATAATATCATGAGGTTGCGCCATTTGACAGGCGGCTTTTATGGCTTGTTTTCTGTCTTCAATTGTAAGTGTTTTTTTAAAATTCTGAGGCTCAACACCAGCTTCTATTTCATCAAGTATAACTTTAGGATTTTCGCTTCGCGGATTATCACTTGTAAAAACAACTTTTGTACTTAAAGACGCTGCTATTTTCCCCATGACAGGTCGCTTCGTCTTATCACGATCGCCACCACACCCCACCACGGTGATTAACTCCTCATTTTTGGTTCTGATACTATTAATGGTTTCCAGTACATTTTTCAAAGCATCAGGGGTATGTGCATAATCAACAATGGCAGTGATCTTCTCATTAGAAACAAGATATTGAAAACGACCACTTACACTTTCCAAATCACTTATTAACCTTAAAATTTCAACACGTTCTAATCCTAGCAAATCGGCGGTTGCATAAATTGCTAAAACATTATAGGCATTAAAATGACCTATAAGCTTAGTCCAAACCTCACTATCATTTACTTTAAGCAACAAGCCCCCAAATTGATTTTCTAAAATCTGAGCCTTATAATCTGCATACTGTTTTAAAGCATAGGTGTACTTTCTAGCCTTAGTGTTTTGCAACATAACGAGACCATTTTTATCATCAACATTAGATAAGGCAAAAGCACTTTTAGGAAGCTCATCAAAAAAAGTCTTTTTTACATCTCTGTATTCTGCAAAGGTGTTATGATAATCTAGATGATCATGTGACAGATTGGTAAAAATTCCGCCCTCAAAACGCAATCCTTTTGTTCTATACTGATGAATACCGTGCGAACTCACTTCCATAAAACAAAACTCTACACCTTCATCATTCATCTTCTTTAAATACTTATTAATCGTCAGAGAATCTGGCGTAGTATGCGTCGCTTTAAACTCTTTATCATCAACCATAATTTTTACAGTTGACAATAAGCCCACCTTATAGCCCGCCTTTTTAAATAATTGATAGAGCAAACTAGCTACCGTAGTTTTACCATTTGTTCCAGTAACTCCAACAAGTTTTAAGTTTTCAGACGGGTTTTCATAATAATTGGCCGCAACAACCGCAAGAGCTTTACTTGAATTATCAACTTCAATATAGGTGACTCCTTCAACGATTTCCTTTGGTATTTCTTCACAAATTACAGCAACAGCACCACCACAAATAGCCGTTTTAATAAAGTCATGACCATCTGACACCAAACCACGTATCGCTACAAAAAGATCTCCTTTATTTATAAGTCTGGAATCAAACGCAATAGCGCGTGTACGCACAGTAGTACTTCCTACCACAGCGTTGATAGTCACTTTATATAATATATCTTTTAACTGCATCAAGAGGCTCTTAAAACTATGGTTTGATTATTTTTTAACTTGGTATTTTTATCAATAGACTGCGCTCGCACCACCCCATTCCCATCTAACTTCACTTTAACATCAACCTGCATATTCTCCAACAATACAACAGCATCCATAGCAGGCATCCCAACCACATTAGGCATAATGGTTTTATAGGTTTGAGCCACTTTATAAAAGTCTTCAAACTCATTCTCTACTGTTGCCACTTTCACATCTAGAGAGGTTACTTGATCTATTAAAGGTGTATCTGTATATATTTTTTTTGCAATTCTTTTAAATACAGGCCCCGAAACATCAGCCCCATAATACCCTATTCCCTTTTCTGGTTCATGAATGACAACTATACATGAATACTTAGGGTTATCTGCAGGAAAATACCCTGCAAATGATGAAATATAATTTAGCTTCTCTTTGTTCCTATAATCTTTTTGACAAGTTCCTGTTTTACCTGCCATTGAAAAGTTTTTAGAATACAAACGATGCCCTGTACCATGGTCTTTTTCAACAACTCCTTTAAGCAAACTCTGCAACTTACTAATAGTTTCTTTTGAGCAGACTTGTTCATTTATCACTTCTCTTTCAAATGTCTCTACTACTCTATCAAACTCTCTAACTTCTCTTAAAAATCGTGGTTTAACCATAACCCCATCATTAGCAACAGCATTGTAAAAAGTTAAGGTTTGCAGTGGCGTAAAAGACACACCATAACCGTAAGCCATCCATTGCAAAGCAATACCACTCCACCTACCGTTTTTTACACGAGGATCTGGAATAATAGGTTTAGGCTCACCAATTATTGGCAAATCTAAATCCTTATGCAAGTTCATCTCATATAGCTGATCTACAAACTTTTCAGGCTTCTTTTTGTAAGCCTTATCAATTACCTTTACAATACCTGTATTTGAAGACACTTCAAAAGCCTTTGAAACAGAAATTTTACCATACCCTCCATGTTTAGAATCGCGTACTTTCTTACCATAGAAACTTATTTCTCCTTTTTCTGTATCCACCACATCACTTGTATCTGCCAACTTATGCTCAAAAACAGCTGCAAGCGCCATTAACTTAAATGTTGATCCAGATTCATGACTTTCACCAACAGCATAGTTTAAGCGCTCATAGTATGTTCCATTCTTATTTCTACCAAGATTAGAAATCGCTCTGATTTCTCCTGTTTTAGTTTCCATAACCACTACACAGCCATGATCTGCCTTGTACTTTTCTAACTGTTCTAACAAAGCATGATGCGCAATATCCTGAACATTTACATCAATAGTTGTATAGACATCATATCCATCTTTTGGTTCCACTTCATTAGCATCGTTTAAAGGCTTCCACTGTCCGTTCCCAATTTTCTGTTTTTTACGCTTCCCGTCAACGCCACGCAAATACTTCACACCAAAAGCTCCATCAATACCTGGTCTGGTTACATTGCCTTTATCATCAATACGCTCATAACCAATAGTTCTTTGCGCAATACCCCCCATAGGGTGCTCCCGCTTTGTTGTTTGCTCAACAATTAAGCCACCTTTAAACGCTCCCTGATTTAATAATGGAAAATTTCGAATTCGTACATAATCAGAATACCCTATATTTCTTGCGATAAGATAATATCTGTTTTTATTAGCTCTAGCTCGCCTTAATTGCCTTTCTATTTTAGCTGAAGACCTACCTGAATACTCAGCGAGCGAATCTGCCAATCCTTTAACATGCTTCTCGAATGTTTTTTTCGAAGACGTTATAGCATCAAACCTTATATCATATTTAGGAATTGAAGTAGCCAATAAATTGCCATTCACAGAGTAAACATTTCCTCGATTTGCGGGAATAATCACATCTTTTACCACGCGCTTTGTAGCTAATGCTTTATACTTTTCACCATGAACAAACTGAATACTCAATAGCTTAAACACCACAGCAATACCAAAGATGAACATACATCCTGCTATAAAATACAAACGGTTCAATATGTCTTTTTCTTTCACTGCCAAAACCGAACGCTATTCTTGAGATTTAACTTTAATTTTTTGAGGCGGATTCTCTGAAAGCGATAATCCTTTTTCTTTCATAACCTTTACAACATGCGACTCCATTTTTAACTTCATCAATCTTGACCGACCATCAAAAAACTTAGACCGTATTTCTTTTACTTCATTTTTCAAACGTGCAATCTCATAAACTTTTTTATCTGCACTGTGAGAACTTGCAATCATCACAATAGCTAATCCTGACAAAAAGAGAATAAACCGCCAACTCCTAAAAGCATCTTCACTTATTAAAAATGTACCCTTTAATATGTTATAAATATTCGTCTTCATTTATATTTTTTCAGCCACTCTTAATTTTGCGCTTCTCGCTCTATTATTCATTTTTATTTCTTTAGCCGATGGCACTAGTAATCCGTTAACTTTTTTTAAAGGCACTTCAAAATTTCCAAACATATCACGTTCAGGCTCACCCTCAAACATACCGTTTCTAATAAAGCGCTTCACCAACCTATCTTCTAACGAATGATAGGAAATAAAACTTAAACGCCCTCCAACCTTCAAAATATCAGGTGTTTGCAATAAAAACTCTTTCAACACCTCAATCTCTTGATTCACCTCAATTCTAATAGCCTGATAAATTTGGGCCAAAATTTTATTAGCATGTCTTGGCGACAAAAACTTGTTTAAAACCTGTTTCAATTGCTCACTCGTTACAATAGGACTAACATCTCGCTGCTCAACAATAGCTCGTGCCATAGCAGGAGCCGCTCTTAACTCCCCATACTGCAACAACACCTTTTTAAGATCTTCTTCACTATATTCATTGACCACATGAAAGGCAGACAATTCATTCTTTTGATTCATTCGCATATCCAAGTTGGCCTCAAATCGCGTAGAAAACCCACGTTCGGCCACATCAAACTGATGCGAAGACACTCCAAAATCAGCCAAAATCCCATCTACCTCTTTCACACCATGAAACCTCAAAAACCGTTTTATATATCTAAAATTCTCATGAATTAAAGTAAACCGTTCATCATCAATAGCATTCTTCAACGCATCAGAATCCTGATCAAAAGCAAACAAACGCCCATTAGCTCCAAGCCTATTCAATATTTCTCTACTATGCCCGCCACCACCAAAAGTTACATCCACATAAATACCATCTGGCCTTACCGCCAAACCATCTACTGTTTCTTTTAAAAGCACTGGGTTATGATATTCCATAGTCATCATCGTCTTGTCCCATAACTTCCTCTGCTAAATCAGCAAAGTCAATTGCCGCATCATCAATAGCTTGTTCATACAAATCTTTATCCCATATTTCAATAATATTGATAGCCGAAGCCACGACAATATTTTTTGAAATGTTAGCAAAAACCGTTAAATCTTTAGGAATCAACAAGCGTCCATTCACATCAACCTCAACAATTTTGGCGCCAGCAGTAAACCTTCTAATAAAATCGTTGTTCTTCTTTTTAAACTTGTTAAGTTTGTTCATTTTCTGCATAAGCACCTGCCACTCGCTCATGGGATACAACTCTAAACACTTTTGAAATACAGAACGACGCAATACAAACCCTTCATCCATGACAGAAGAAAGTTGTTTTTTGATTGCAACAGGCATCATTAATCGGCCTTTTGCATCAACTTTGCAATCGTATGTTCCTGTGATTAAGTCCAAAAGCAGTTTTCTAGTTGGTAAACGTTTATATTTCAAATATATTGAAAAATTTACCACATATTACCACTTTATACCACTTTGTTAATAAATTTTCGATAAACTCGAATTTAAAACAGCTAAAAAAGTGGCTCATCCCCACCTAAAACAGTATACAACTAACTACCAGACAGTTCACGTTTTACCGCAGCCCAATGTTAACATCTCAAATTGCTGCTGAGATCTTAGGTGAATTTTAAAGATTTGTTAATTTTAAGGGAAAAGAATAATTATAGTTGAAATTTCAATGAAATAACTATATTTGTTTTCAATGATTGACCGACTCTTTAATGACACATAGTTTAAAAAAAGAAAGCAAATACAGTTATATAGAAGCAGGAGAAGGCACCCCAATTATAATACTTCATGGTTTAATGGGAGGCTTAAGTAATTTTGATGCTGTGACCGATTTTTTTAGTGAGAAAGGCTACAAAATACTCATCCCAGAACTCCCCATATACTCTATGTCTTTATTAAAAACCAATGTAAAAAGTTTTGCCAAATACTTACATGATTTCATTGATTTTAAAGGACTTAAAGAAGTCATTGTTCTTGGAAATTCACTTGGTGGACATATTGGACTTTATCACACAAAAATGTTTCCTGAATCTGTGAAAGCTTTAATTATTACAGGGAGCTCAGGACTTTATGAAAGCGCTATGGGTAGCGGGTATACTAAACGTAGTGATTATGAAGTTATCAAAAAGAAAGCGCAAGATGTTTTTTATGACCCAGAGGTAGCTACTAAAGAAATTGTAGATGAAGTTTATGAAACGGTAAACGACAGAAACAAACTTGTAAAAACTTTAGCTATTGCCAAAAGTGCCATAAGACACAATATGTCTAAAGATTTACCAAAAATGCACACGCCTACCTGCATTATTTGGGGTAAAAATGACACTGTAACACCTCCAGAGGTGGCCGAGGAGTTTAATGATCTTTTACCTGATTCAGAGTTATTCTGGATTGATAAATGTGGCCATGCTGCTATGATGGAGCATCCCGATGAATTTAATGATATTCTGAAATCTTGGCTTGATAAAAGAGGCTTCTAGTTTAGAGCCGTAATTAATACAGCGTCGTTTAAAAAGTGCTTGTCTCATGAAAATTAAATCTGCTGAATTTGTAGTAAGTAACTCTGATGTGTCTAAGTGTCCTAAAACGAGGCTTCCCGAATACGCATTTATTGGCAGAAGTAATGTAGGTAAATCTTCCTTAATTAATATGTTAACCGGAAGAAAAAGCCTTGCTAAAACATCAGGAAAACCAGGAAAAACACAGCTTATCAATCATTTTTTAATTAATAAAAACTGGCATCTAGTTGATTTACCAGGCTATGGTTACGCGCGTGTATCAAAATCTTCAAAAAAGGTTTTTCAAAAATTTATTACTCAATATTTTAGTCTGCGTGAACAACTGATTACTGCTTTTGTTTTAGTAGACATAAGACATGAACCACAACCTATTGACTTAGAATTTATGCAATGGCTTGGTGAAAACGGCATTCCGTTTTCTATAATTTTTACGAAAGCGGACAAACTAAAACCTAAAGCCATTGAAAACCATATTGAAGCCTATAAAGCAATCCTTCTTGAAACCTGGGAAGACATGCCTAATTATTTTATTACTTCATCCTCAAAGAGCATTGGCAAAGACACCGTTTTAGACTATATTGAACAACTTAATGGCAATATGGCATTAGAGGGCGAGTAAGTAAACCAAAAATTCTACAGCACAGGTCTATTCAACAACTTAACGTCACAAAACAAAATTTGATATGACATTTAGAAAAGCCACTAGGGAAGATGTGCCTCAAATTGTTCTGCTTTTTGCTGATGACAAACTAGGTAAAACCAGAGAAGATTTAAACACCCCTATTTCAAAGAGTTACCTTGAGGCTTTTAAAATAATAGATGCCGACAAAAACCAAGAGCTCATGGTAGTTGAGGATGAAACACTAAGCATTATAGGGACATTTCAACTTACTTTTATACAATATTTAAACTACCGTGGTGGCTTACGTGCTCAAATTGAATCCGTTCAAATTAGAAAAGACAAAAGAGGTATGGGTTTAGGTAAGCTTATGCTTCAGTGGGCTATTAATAGAGCGAAAGAACGTAATGCTTGTTTAATTCAACTTACTAGCGACAAACAACGCCCTAGAGCCATTCATTTTTACAAAAACTTAGGATTTGTTGCCAGCCATGAAGGCATGAAATTGCATTTAAAGTAAACATTTTACTTTAAGACTTTACATCTAAAGCATCTCTTAAGGCATTACCTATAAGCATAAACGCCATAACCAAACTCATAATACACAACCCCGGAATGATGGCTAAATACGGCTTACCAAGAATAATATAATTATAATGGTCTTTTATCATGGCACCCCAACTAGCCATAGGTGGCTGCGCCCCAATACCTAAAAAACTTAAACCACTTTCAATAAGAATTGCAGCAGCAAAATTTGCAGCTGAAATTACAATAACTGGAGCCATAATATTAGGTAAAATATGCTTGGTTATGATTCTAAAATCTGTAAACCCTAATGCTCTGGCTGCAACCACGTATTGCATTTCCTTAACACTAATAATTTGCCCTCTTACCACTCTGGCTACTTCTACCCACATTGTTAATCCAACAGCAATAAACACTTGCCAAAAACCTTTTCCTAAAGCCAGAGTAATAGCAATAACCAATAATAATGTAGGTATAGACCAGGTTACATTTATAACCCACATAATTAAAGCATCAACCTTTCCTCCAAAATACCCAGCTAAACTCCCCATAAACACCCCTATCACTAACGATATAAATACCGCAACAAAGCCTATAAAAAACGAAATTCTGGCACCAACTAAAACACGACTCAGCAAATCTCTACCATACTTATCTGTTCCAAACAAAAAGGTTTTTGTTGCAATAAAAGGCGTAACGTTTTTTTGTGGAAAACGATTAAGACTTATACTTTTCTCTGCACCTACCAATCCATCAGATGCATACTCGTTATAAATCAACACTTCTTCTTCAACTTTAAAGTTGGTAATAGGTATTTCTGTATCTGTATTTTCCTTGCCAAAAAACAGCCTATTCACATATCCTTGATTGGTATTATAAGCGCTTGGAATGGTTAACATATCAACCTTAAAACCAGGTTTTTTTGAATGAATAGACAAATGCATTTGATTTGCATGCTGTGAGTTATCAGGTGCCATAACATATGCAAATAAAGAGACTATAGCAACTAGAACAATAAACCAAAAACTTAAAACGCCCCAAACGTTTTTTTTAAACTTTTGGAGCGCTAATTGTTTTAACGAATTGGAGGTCTCAGCCATAAATTAGCATGCCTATTTTTGTACTTGATTTACCGTTGTTGAAGCTACTTTTTTTAGAGGATATGCCATTTTCAAATCTTCTAATACATTCAGTGCTTCTTCAATATAAACATCCTGACTTAAACTCTCGTGCCAACGTTCTCTTTTTTCTTTCAAGTCTGTAGTATCTTGATTGAAAAGTGTTTTTTCAAAACTAGTTGAATCAAAAGTCAAATTAGTTTTGTAATCGGAAATAGCATCAAAACGCTTAGATTCTTCTTCGTTTAACTCATTCTGTTTTGCATAAGCCTCATAATTTAAAGAAAAGATGGTTTCATCTATTTTTCCTTTTACCCATTTCGCATTTTCTTCAATAAGATTAAACTGTTCATTATTACTCATACGCTCCTTACTTCTTGCTATGGTTTCATCGTAATCAAAATAGTTATCCCATACTTCGTAATCTGCTGCATCAATTTCATCATATGGTAGCGGGTTATCTTTATCTTTTTCACCTACATCAATAAAACTAAAACGTCCTGGAACAACCACATCACTTTTTACACCTTCTAACTGTACAGACCCACCATTTATTCTGTAATATTTCTGAGTTGTTAAAGCCAAAGCGCCTAAATCACCACTAGTATTATTTCTCAGCATATTATTAAGATTAATAACATTTTGAACGGTTCCTTTTCCATAGGTTTGCTTGCTACCAATAACAATAGCCCGCTTATAATCTTGCATAGCAGCAGCCATAATCTCTGAGGCAGACGCTGATATTTCATTCACCAAAACCACTAAAGGGCCATCCCAAGCAATAGATTTATCCTTATCTTTTAAAACCTCTTTAGACTCGCCTGTTGATCTCACTTGAACTACAGGGCCTTCCTTTATAAACAAACCAGCCATATCAACCACGGTTGGTAAAGATCCACCACCATTATTGCGCAAATCAAGCACTAGACCTTCAATACCTTCTGCTTTCAAATACTCTATTTCTTTTTTGACATCTTTTGCAGCATTGACATTTTTATAGTCTTTAAAATCAACATAAAAAGCGGGTAAATTGATTACACCAAATGTTTTACCATCCTTTTCTACCACCGATGATTTTGCATAGGTTTCAACAAGTTCCACCACATCTCTTGTGATAACTACATCTTTTATGGTACCATCTACTTTTTTAATAGTTAGCGTCACCTTTGTGCCTTTTGGTCCTTTAATATATTTTATAGCATCATTGATTCTCATCCCTACTATATTCACAGGAAAAGCTTCGTCTTCTTGTTTTACCTTCAAAATAATATCCTCAACTTCTAGCTCTTTACTGCGCCAAGCTGGCCCTCCTGAAATCAACTCTACAATTTTGATATAATCCATACGCTTTTGTAATCTGGCTCCAATACCCTCAAGTTTACCAGACATGCGTTGATCAAAATCTTCTTTATTCTTTGGTGCTAAATAATAGGTATGTGGGTCATATTCTTCTACAATAGTATTCACATAAATAGCAAACCAATCTTCTCTTTTTAAATCATCAATATTGTCGTTAAAATAAACTTCAATCGATTTCAATGTTGCTTCTCGGGCTTCTTTCTCCATATCAGCCTCTGTCCTCATAACATAAGCAGCATCTCTTTCTTTTGCTTGTTTTTCCTGCTTATACAAATCGTCATAATTTGAAATTGTAGAAAACTTTAATTGTTTCCGCCAACGTTCTTTCATTTGCTTTTTGCTTTTTACAAACTCAATATTTTCATAATTGGTTTCAAACGTCTCATCAATAGTATAATCAAAAGGTTTTGAAAGCACTTCTGAGTAAATCTCTTTAGCTTCAGCTATTCGTTTTAACAAACGCTCATTAACTACATTGAAGAAGGTAATATCTGTAGCCTTTAATTGATCATCAAGATTATATTTATATTTTTCAAATTCCTTTAAATCTGATTGATAAAAATAACGCTTTACTGGGTCTATAATACCTATATAGTCATTATATAATTCTTCTGAAAATTTGTCATCCATCGCTATGGGATCAAAATGCCCTTGCTCTAACACAAAGGTTATTATTTGAATTAACAATTTATCTTTATCAGGATTACTAAACTTTTTTGAGGTAAAACTACACGATGCAAATGCTAATAAAAGCAATAGCGACAGCACTTTATAATTCCTTTTCATAATACGCTTCATCTATTAATTATTTGAATACTTTCTGTGAGCACAATTTATTTTTCACTAAAATAAAGAAAAAACTATGCCATCAAACCAGAAAGCCTACTAATTTTTTGTTAAACACAAGAAATTACAGGTTTACTTTTTAAATTATGTATTTTAGCGAAGCTATTTTTTTACCAAATGACAAAAAAGCCCCTTATATTAGTAACAAATGACGATGGCATAAATGCCGCTGGGATTAGAACCTTAATTTCTGTAATGAATACTATAGGTGATGTAGTAGTGGTTGCTCCAGATAGCCCACAAAGCGGTATGGGACATGCCATTACATTAAACTCAACACTTTATGCTGAAAAAGTGCATATTGACAATGGCCCACAAAAAGAGTTTAAATGCTCTGGCACACCCGCAGATTGCGTTAAACTAGCTATTAGAGAATTACTAGACCGCACCCCAGACCTTTGTGTTTCAGGCATTAATCATGGTTCAAATTCATCAATCAATGTGATTTATTCAGGAACTATGAGTGCCGCTATTGAGGCTGGAATTGAAGGCATTCCTGCCATTGGTTTTTCTTTATTGGATTACAGTTGGAATGCTAATTTTGAAGCGTCAAAAAGCTACGTTAAAACCATTACGCAGGAGGTGCTAAAAAATGGTATTCCCAACGGTATAGTACTCAATGTTAATATTCCTAATTTACCGCAAATCAACATTAAAGGAATAAAAGTGTGTCGACAAGCTAAAGCCAACTGGGTTGAAGAATTTGACAAACGACAAACCCCTCAAGGCAAAGATTATTATTGGCTTACAGGCAAATTTGTTAATTTAGATCATGGAGAAGACACTGATGAATGGGCGCTTGAACACGGTTATGTTTCAGTAGTTCCTTCTCAATTTGATTTAACAGCACACCATGTTATAAAAAACTTAAAGCACTGGAATTTAAATGAATAAAAAAGATATTTTTATTGGTATGCTGGTTGGTTTTATTGCCAACAGTATGGGCCTTTTTTTAACAGCAACTTTATTGGGGCAAGGTGATGATTTTACTCAAGTTATTAAAGCGGCAGCCGAAGAAGGTTTTCTTGGAAAACTAATTAGTTTAGGCGCTATTTTAAACTTAATTGCTTTTTTTATTTTTATAAAAAAACGGCAAGATTACAAGGCTCGAGGCGTATTATTGATTACAGTATTTATTGCCGTTTTCACCTTTGTTTTCAAACTCTATAGCTAGCATTTTTCATTAAGACAACGTATACTATGAAATACTATATACTTGCTGGTGAGGCTTCAGGAGATTTACACGGCTCAAACTTAATTAAAGCACTTAACAATGTTGATGTACATGCCAATATAAGATTTTGGGGCGGCGATTTAATGGAGCAAGCTGGAGGAACCCTTGTTAAACATTATAAAGAACGCGCCTTTATGGGATTCACCGAGGTTATTATGAACCTCAACAAAATATTCAAACTCATTTCATTTTGTAAGCAGGATATTGAATCATTTAATCCAGATGTTATTGTATTTATAGATAACTCTGGTTTTAATCTTCGCATTGCCAAATGGGCCAAAAAAGCTGGTTATAAAACCCACTACTACATATCGCCTCAAGTATGGGCTTCAAGAGCCAGTCGTGTTGAGGCTATTAAGCGGGATATTGACAAAATGTATGTGATTCTTCCTTTTGTAAAGTCGTTTTACAAAAAATATGACTACGATGTTGATTTTGTAGGCCATCCACTTATTGATGCCATTGCCAGCCGCAATCAAGTTGATGAATTTAATTTTAGAAAAACCTTCGGACTAAGTAATAAACCCATCATTGCATTATTACCAGGAAGCCGAAAACAAGAAATCACTAAAATGCTATCAATCATGCTCAGTTTGGTTGATGATTATCCAGATTACCAATTTGTAATAGCAGGTGCACCTAGCCAAGACTACGAATTTTATAAAACCTTCATAACCTCTAAAAACGTAACATTTATCTCCAATAAAACCTATGATTTGCTTAGTCTTTCTTATGCGGCTCTGGTAACTTCAGGAACAGCAACATTAGAAACAGCTCTTTTTAAAGTACCTCAAGTTGTCTGTTATAAAGGCAGTGCTATTTCATATTTTATTGCCAAACGTATAATAACCTTGAAATTCATCTCGTTAGTTAACTTAGTGATGGATAAAGAGGTGGTTACCGAATTAATTCAGAACGACTTTAACAAACGAAAATTAAAACATGAACTTGATAAAATTTTGAATCTCGATTTAAGAAAAAAAATGTTTGTAGATTATTTTGAATTAGAGAAAGCTTTAGGAGGAAAAGGAGCCAGTAAAAAAACCGCTGAATTGATTTATGACCATATCAACACATAAGTTTCATATATATCGATTTTTTATCTGTTTGATTTTTTTGGCAACCAGTTATAGTTGTAAATCTTCAAAACAAGTAGAAGCTAAAAAAAGTAACCCTTCTGAAATTGTAACTAAAAAAGTAAGCGACGAACCTACTAAATATATTGAACCCAAAACAGAACCAGAACACAACGTTGTTGAGGCTGAAGAAATAGTCAAATCGAAAGCCGAGTATATTATAGCCTACGCCAAACAATTTCAAGGTGTAAAATACAGGTGGGGAGGTACCACAAAAGCAGGAATAGATTGCTCTGGTTTGATCTATGAATCCTTTAAATCACAAGACATTACTTTGCCAAGAATATCACGTGATATGGCAAAAAAAGGAAAAAAAATAGCCTTAAAAAAAGTACATACGGGCGATTTACTATTCTTTAAAACAGGCAACAGAAGAAATTCCATAAATCATGTGGGCCTTATAGTTGCTATAAGGAATAATGATATTGAATTTATTCATGCTTCAACAAAAAAAGGCGTTATTATTTCCCATCTCAATGAAATTTATTGGTTAAAAGCTTTTCATGAAGCTAGACGAATTTTGTAAGATATTTTATATCTTGTTGCAGCATGCAATTACTCAATTTCGCAATAATAAAACTTACTTTCTGCTTAGTTATTGGCATTCTTATTGGCCATTTTTTTGGTGTGTCCATAGTTTTTTCTTTGTCCCTTACCTTTTCCTGCTTAGTAGCATTATTTGTAAGTTACAGCATTGCAAAAAAGCAATTTACCAAAACCATTTGGTTTGGGCTGTTAGCGTTTGTTACCATGACTTCTATTGGACTCCTTACAGCAACACTGCATAATCAAAGAAACGTTTCAAACCATTATACTCATTATATCTCCATAAAAGAAGATAGCCTTTACAGGTTAACTTTTAAGGTAAAAGAAATTCTTAAACCAGACACGTACAACCATAAATACATTGTTGAACTCATAGACTTAGACCATAATCATGTTTTAGGAAAATCGCTTTTAAACCTAAAAAAAGACACATTAACAACGCCTGTATTCGTCGATGATATTTTTATAAGCTATACTAACCTTCATCCTTTAAAATCTCCACTTAACCCCTATCAATTTGACTATAGAAACTATTTAAATAAAAAGTATATCTACCATCAACTATTTTGTAACGAAGCTGCTTTATTTCAAGTACAGTCAGATTCTAAAACATTATTAGGTCACGCTAATAACATTAGAAATTTTATTAATAAAAAACTTTCCCTTTATCATTTTAAAGCGAACGAATTAGCCATTATTAACGCCCTTTTTCTTGGACAGCGACAGGACATCAGTAAGGAAACGTATGCTAATTATGCTAAGGCTGGCGCTATTCATATTTTAGCGGTTTCTGGGTTACATGTGGGCATTATTCTAATGATCTTGAATTTTATCTTTAAACCGCTTGAACGGTTTAGACACGGGAGGTTTATTAAAACAGTCTTCATCTTGTTTTTACTCTGGTGTTTTGCTTTTATAGCAGGCTTATCCCCATCGGTTACAAGAGCCGTAACCATGTTTAGTATTGTGGCTATTGCAATGAACCTTAAACGAGCAACCAATATTTACAACACACTTGCAATTAGTATGTTTATTATTCTACTTTTTAAGCCCTTGTATGTTTTTGATGTTGGTTTTCAATTAAGTTATCTTGCCGTGTTTGCTATTGTAACCATTGATCCTTGGCTATATGGTTTATGGCGTCCTAAATACAAACTTGTTCTACTATATTGGCATACCCTTACCGTCACTATAGCAGCTCAAATTGGTATTCTTCCTATTAGCCTATATTATTTTCATCAATTTCCTGGTCTGTTTTTTATTTCAAACCTCATCATCATCCCCATTCTCGGTTTGATTTTAGGATTTGGGTTATTCATTATTCTCTTAGCTTCATTCAATCTTCTTCCTCAGTGGATTGCAACCTGTTTTGCCCATGTTATTGATTTCATGAACAGGGCAGTGGGTTGGATAGCACATCAAGAATCTTTTTTGTTTGAAGCCATTTCTTTTAACCTATTACATGTGTTTTTTGCTTATCTTATTATCATTGCTCTCACCCGTTTGCTAATAAAACGTACATTCCGGTCTGTTTACTTTATTCTTGCTTCTGTTTTAATTATTCAGTCATTTTTAATATTTGAAAAGTTGAATTTTAAGCCGGACGAATTTGTTATTTTTCATAAAAGGAAATCAAGCATTCTTGGCTACACTAATAAAGACAGCCTTCTTATTTCTCATAATGCTGATGGCGTTTCCTTTTCTAATACCAAAATTGTAGAACAGTACATGATTGGAAAACACCTTAAATATTCTAAAAACATTCCGTTTAAAGCGGTATACCGGTTGAAAGACAAATTTCTCTTGCGTGTTGATAGCATGGGCATTTACCAAGTTAAATCCTTCAGACCAAATCAAGTATTACTCATGCAATCGCCAAAAATAAATTTAAGCAGACTGATTGATTCTATACAACCCCAACAAATTATTGCAGATGGCAGTAACTACAAATCTTATATAAAACGATGGAAAGTAACCTGTAAAAAAAGAAACATTCCGTTTCATTCTACCAGTCAACAGGGTGCATTTATTTTTCCATTAAAATAAAATCACCCTTTAAAATTACCTTTAAATGCTTTGTAATACGCATTAAACTCTTCTTGCGTCGTTATGCTTTTATGATCGTCACTATGAAACATTTTTAAATACAACTCCAATTGTTCTGGAGTGCGATAGCCTCTAATCGGTGCAATAACATCAGCTTTTTCATCAAAAAACACAATTGTAGGATAAGCGGTAATCTGTAAAAATCGTGCCAACTCATGTGCCGAATTTCTTGAATTAACTTTTGAAGGATTATAATTAGGGTTTGAAAATGAAGCCCCTTTATAATCTATAACGTCATTACCTTCTCCGTTAAACTTAACTGCGTAATAGTTTTTATTTACAAAATCAACCACATCAGGATTGTGAAATGTTTTTTTGTCAAGCATTTTACATGGGCCACACCAGTTGGTATAAACATCCATCATAATCTTTTTTGGTGTTTTCTTTTGAAGCTCTAAAGCTTCTTCAAGCGACATCCAATTGATGGTTTGCGCCACGATATTCGCTTGACTAAACACCATAGCAAATACAAATAGTAAAATAGTTTTCATAATGATTTAGGTTGCAAAATTTGTTCCTAACTTACAAAAAATGCCCCTAAGAAGGGACATTTCAAATATTTTTTAACATTTTCAGTACTTACCGAACACCATGCATTAGTCGTTTTAATAAAGGGTGTAGTACCAATGATACTAAACCTAAAACGATAGGAATTAGAGTAAATATCAAAAAGAATGTAGACAAACTATACTCCTTTGTAATCTTTTCAATGTCGCCACCTATATAATGTGCTAATTTATTTCCAATGGCAATAGCTAAATAATAAACCCCAAACATAAAGGCCACCATGCGTGCTGGAATTAATTTACTTAAATACGATAATCCCATAGGAGACAAACACAATTCACCCAAGGTATGAAATAAGTAAGCCAAAACTAACCAAGCCATACTTAAACTGGCTGTTTGTGCTCCAGCAGGAACATCTTTAGCTCCAAATGCCAAAAACCCAAAACCTAAGCCTAAAAGTAACAGCCCCAAGAAGTATTTTACCGATGCTGGCGGATTATATTTACTATCCCACCATTTTGTAAATAACGGCGCAAACATGATAATAAACAATGAATTCAAAATAGCAAACCATGTAATAGGCACTTCTGTTTCAGTAGATTGGTATTCAACAAACAATTTATACAATACAATGGCCCAAACAATGATAAAACTACAACCTAAAATAATATTTGATAGACCAATGCGTTTGAATGTTTGCCTAAAAAGACTTAACAACACATAGGTAATAATACCAAGTGGCACTACTGTAACAATTAAATCTATGACTTTAAATGTTGTAGCGGCATTACCTTCTAAAATTCTATTTGTAAAATCTCTGGTATAAATAGGTAATGATCCCGCAGCCTGCTCAAAAGCTGCCCAAAAGAAAATAGTAAACAAACAAAAAATTGCAAATGCAATCATTCTGTCTCTTTCAATGGCTACATATCTTGGAATTCTAATGATGAGAAGTAGTATAAATGATATAGCAGCCAGCAAAGCAAAAAATAGTGAATCTGATAAGCCTGCCACTGTGAAATTAAAAGTTTGAATATCTCCAATTTTACTCAATGGATCATTGATAATAAAAATTATGGCCGATATAGTAAATACTGCAATTAATACATAATCAAGTATTGAAAAATGGTTTAGTTTTACGGTTGATACCGATTCATCATTATTCCCTTTTATCGCTGCTTTGGTTTTTACAGGTTTATCTCCTAACTTTCCAAATAATGGTTGCGCAAAATAAAATTGAAGCATCCCTAAAAGCATAAAAACACCCGCTAGTCCGAAACCATAACTCCATCCAATTTTTTCACCAACCCAACCACATAGCATGATTCCAATAAATGCTCCGGCATTAACACCCATATAAAAAATATTATAGGCGCCATCCTTTTTCTCATCGTGCCCTTCATACATTTTTGAAATTATAGATGTCATATTAGGTTTAAAAAACCCATTACCTATGATTAAAAAAGCAATTCCTATATATAAGAACGTTGGCGTTTCTATTGCCATAGACGCATGCCCTATAGTCATGAGAAGCGCACCAATAACCACAGCCATTCTATACCCTATTTTATTATCGGCCAGCCAACCGCCTAATAGAGGTGTTAAATACACCAGCATGGCGTAAGTTCCTAAAAGCGATAAAGCTGCAGAGGACGTCCATTCCCACCCTGGGTTATCTCCTAAAAGCGATCCTGTTAAAAATATAACTAAAATAGCACGCATTCCATAGTATGAAAAACGTTCCCACATTTCAGTAAAAAATAGAACAAATAATCCTGACGGATGCCCTAATACTTTGTCCTTAAAAAATTGGTCGGTTGATTGTTCTGCCATTATTTTAAATATTTATTAGTTTTCAGCTAGTTCATAGGTTTCAGTTTCATCGTAATGCATTTCAACTTCTTCATCCTCTACACCATGGGTAAGAACTTCTAATTTTTGTCTTACTATAAGCACCAAAGCTCCCAAAGTAACACAAAAAATGGCAATACCTGTGAAAATAGTATACTCTCCTTGACTTTCAGACCATTCCCCAAGTAACCCTGCTAGTTTACTGCCAAAGCCTGTCATGGCAAAATATACACCCATCATTATAGAAGCATACTTTACTGGAGCTAATTTTGTAATAAAAGATAAAGCTACAGGTGAGAGGCACAATTCGCCTATGGTATGTAATAAATAAGCCAAAACCAACCAATACATAGCTGAAGTTCCTGTTGCTTCATATTGTGCTGTAGCCGCGGTCATAAAGAAAAAACCAGACCCCATGATAATTAAACCAACAATCATTTTAAATAATGAAGTTGAAACTTTTCCTTTTAACTTTCTATTAGCCCAATAACCCGCTACACTTGTTCCTAAAAAGATTATAAACATAGCATTTAATGACTGAAACCAAGAAGCAGGAACTTGCCAGCCCAATAACATGCGATTAGTTTTTTCCATGGTGTAAATATTCATTAACCCTCCTGCTTGTTCAAACGCCCCCCAAAACACAATGACTAATAAGAAAGAAATCAATAAAACAACAACCCTATCTTTTTCAACTTTATTTAAGGGTTGCTTCATAGCTAATTTTTCTTCTTCATTCTTTGATGCTCCGAGAAAATTACCAACATGCACCAAATACTTTTGCCCTAAGAGATATTGTAAAATACCGAGTCCCATACCTATTCCAGCTAATCCAAAACCGTAATGCCACCCAAATACTTCTCCAACATAACCAACTACTAAACTAGACAAAAAAGCACCTACATTAATACCAATATAAAAGATAGTAAATCCTTTGTCTCTTCGGATATCACCTTTTTTATACAACCCTCCTACCATTGTGGATATATTGGGTTTTAACATACCAACACCACATACAATTAAAACCAAGCCTGTATAAAATGCCCACATTTGCTCAACAGCCAAAATACTATGTCCAAAGAGTAACAAGACACCACCTACTAACACAGATTTTTTCTGCCCCAATAGTTTATCTGCAATAATACCTCCAGGAATAGACATCACATATACCATCATGGTGTACCAACCATACAAGGCAAGCGCATCTCCATTTGACCATCCTAGTCCTGCATTTTCCCCTTTAGTTTCTGCTACCAGATACAACACCAATATAGCGCGCATACCATAATAAGAAAAGCGTTCCCACATTTCTGTAAAAAACAAAACGTATAAGCCTACAGGATGCCCAAACAGCTCTTTTTGCTTCATTGAAGTTGAATTTGTCATAAAATTTTTCTAGTTAATTGGTTGTGTTATTTTTCCTTTGTTTTTGCCCAAGGTTTTATCTATAAATTTCGTCATTTTTCTGTATAAATGTAGACTTGTATTGCCTCCGTAAATACCATGATTCTTGTCGGGATAAATAGCCATTTCAAAATCTTTATCTGCCTGAATAAGGGCTTCAGACAAACGCATGGTATTTTGCACATGTACATTATCATCCCCAGAACCATGAATTAGCAGAAAATCCCCTTTTAATTTATCAACGTGCCATATTGGTGAGTTCTCATCATACCCCTTAGAGTTTTCTTGAGGAGTTCTTAAATAACGTTCAGTATAAACAGAGTCATAAAAACGCCAACTTGTTACTGGCGCTACAGCAATAGCCATTTTAAAAACATCGGCTCCTTTAAACAAACAATTAGCACTCATAAAACCACCATAACTCCAGCCCCAAATACCTATACTTTGAGCATCAATATACGGTAATTTTCCGAGTTCTTTGGCTGCTTGTATTTGATCTTCTACCTCAAATTTCCCTAAGGATTTATAGGTAACTTTCTTAAAATTGGCTCCTAAATACCCTGTTCCTCTTCCATCTACGCAAGCAATTACATATCCTTTTTGTGCTAAGTATTGAAACCAATAGTCACGTGAGCTTGTCCATGTGTTTGAAACTCGCTGAGATCCTGGGCCTGAATACTGAAACATAAGTAAGGGATAGGATTTTGACTCATCAAAATCTAGTGGTTTTATCATCCACATATTCAGTTCGTTCCCATTAACACTAAGTGTACTAAATTCCTTTTGCGGAAGTTTATATTCAGAAACGGTTTGTTTTAAAGCGGCATTGTCTTTTATAACTTTAACCAGCTTTCCCGTTTTTGAACTATGTAAAGTATACTGCGTTGGCGTTGTAGCGTTGGAATAGGTATTTATAAATAAAGAAAAATCGGCACTAAAGTCGGCAGCATTGGTTCCTAACTGGTTTGTTAATCGTGTTTTTGATCTTCCGTTTAGATGGATAGCATAAACATCTCGGTTTATTGAACCATTTTCTACAGATTGATAGAAAATCCGTTCGGTGTTTTCATCGAATCCATAATAATTTGTAACCTCCCAATTTCCTTTTGTTACCTGGTTTACAAGTTTTCCAGAGACATCATAATGATATATATGATTGAAACCATCCTTTTCACTCGTCCAAATAAAACTATTGTTGGGTAAAAAAGTTAAATTATCTGTAACTTCAACATAGGCTTGATCTCTTTCTTCTATAACCAAATTAGCGGTATTTGAAGTTACATTAATCATCCATAAATCTAAAGCATTCTGATGACGGTTCAGGTATTGCGCACTTAAAACATCAGGATGATTTGTCCATTTAATTCTAGGAATGTAAAAATCATGATAGGGTTTGCCAACCTCTATTTGTTCAACCGTATTTTTTTCTAAATTTGAAATATGAAGTGATACTATTGCATTGGCTTCGCCCGCTTTTGGATATTTAAAAACTTGTTGTTTTGGGTACAAGTCTGTTCCGTAAATATCCATAGAAAATTCAGGAACCTGAGTTTCATCAAACCTTAAAAAGGCAATCTTATTCCCATCCACATTCCAATCAAATGCTCTAACAAAACCAAATTCTTCCTCATAAACCCAATCGGCAACCCCATTTATAATTTTATTTTTCTCGCCATCAAATGTAACTTGCGTGGTGGTACCATCCTGTAAATCTTTCACAAATAAATTATTGCTTTTAACAAAAGCCACTTTGGTACCATCAGGAGAAAATGTAGGTTCTTGAATTCTTTCTTTTGAAATTAGCATCATTGATTTATCAGTCACATCATAAACAAAATAATGTCCTAAAACCGAATGTCTGTAAATTGATGCTTCATTAATAGCCAGAATAATCTTTTTCTCATCTGGGCTAAAAATATAGTTTGTAAAATATGGCAACACCTCTAAATCTGTTGAACTCACTAAAGTTTTAACTTTTTCTGTGGTTTTATAATCATAAATATCAATAGAAGTGGCACCTGAAACGTTATCAAAATTTAGCACAGAATATTGCTGTCCGTTCGTCATAGAATGCAGTACATCTAAGTATTCTTGTTGAAAGGTTCCATGTTTCCAAATATCTTCTAGGGTAAGTTCTTTAGTTTGCGCACATAAAAATGACGTTATAAACGCACAAAAAACACAAGAGAATTTTAAATATTTCATGCAGTGTATCAACTATTTCTTTGGGTATATAGCCTTTTTAAACACCAAAATATTGAAGTTATAGATTATTTAATTCTAGATAATTTATCCTTTCAACTATTTATTTTACAAAAGGCTGTCAAGATTACTAAAAATTCTTCAAAAAACCTTTTTATTAACACTTAAATAACACCATTTTAAAACATTTCATTACAAATTAACACTAAGATAGTATCTTTGTGTTTCAAATTAATATATTATGAGCAAACCTATTGATGGCTTTTCTAAACTCTCAAAATCTAAAAAGATTGATTGGATTGTTGACACCTATTTTTCTAATACCGAAAGCGCTAAAAGTGTTTTAAAACAATATTGGAATAGCAACGAAAAATTGCAACAACTCCATGATGAGTTTATAGAAAACACCATCACTAATTACTACCTTCCGCTTGGTGTGGCCCCTAATTTTTTAATAAACAACAAGCTTTACACCATACCAATGGCCATTGAAGAAAGTTCTGTAGTGGCGGCAGCCAGTAAAGCGGCTAAGTTTTGGATGGATAGAGGCGGCTTTAAAACGAAAGTGCTTTCTACTACAAAAATAGGACAGGTGCACTTTAACTTTTTAGGCGATGTTAAAAAACTAGCCCATTTTTTTAACCACGTTAAACCGAAGTTAATTCTTGATTGCAAAGATATCACTCAAAATATGAGCAAACGTGGTGGAGGTATTTTAGATATTGAGCTACGTGATAAAACGTCTGAAATTGAACATTATTACCAACTTCATGCATCTTTTGAAACACTTGATGCTATGGGTGCCAACTTTATAAATTCTTGCCTAGAGCAATTTGCTGAAACCTTTAAAACCGAAGCTCAAAAATTTGATTTGTTTTCTGAAGAAGAGAAACAAATTGACATTATTATGAGCATTCTTTCTAATTATGTTCCAAATTGTCTGGTAAGAGCAGAAGTAAGTTGCAAGGTAGATGCCCTAGGTGATGGTGATACAATGTCAGGTAAAGATTTTGCCAAAAAATTTGTTCAAGCGGTTAACATTGCTGAGGTGGAACCTTTTAGAGCAGTTACACATAACAAAGGTATAATGAACGGTATAGATGCTGTTATTCTGGCCACTGGAAACGACTTCAGAGCTGTTGAGGCTGGCGTTCATGCTTATGCTGCCAGAAACGGCAAATATAGTAGTTTGACCCATGCTAAAGTAGAAGATGACATGTTCACGTTTTGGATTGAAATTCCTCTAGCTTTAGGTACGGTTGGAGGCCTCACAGGATTACACCCTTTAGTTAAATTAGGTTTAGAACTTTTAAACGAACCCTCTGCTAAAGAGCTCATGCAAATTGTTGCGGTAGCAGGTTTGGCTCAAAATTTTGCTGCACTGCGGTCTTTAACCACTACAGGAATTCAGCAAGGCCATATGAAAATGCACCTCATGAATATTTTAAATCAATTTGAAGCCAATGCATCCGAAAAAGAAGCTTTGGTAAAACATTTTGAAAACCATACCGTTTCCCATAGTGCTGTATCTGAAGCCTTAAACCAATTAAGATTAAATCTTGAAAAATAAAACATTTTATAGCCACGGTAAACTTTTAATCTCTGGAGAATATGTTATTCTTGATGGCGCGCTTTCTCTGGCGCTTCCTACCAAAAAAGGACAATCTTTAACTATTGAACCTCTTGATAACAATAGTATTTTATGGGAAAGTTATGATGAAAACGAAACCCTTTGGTACAAAGGCGAATTTAAAATTCATAACAACCTAAAAATTACTTCAAAATCAGAAGATGACACATCCAAAAGACTCATCCAAATATTCCATACCATAGCAGATTTAAATCCTAATGTCTTTAAAAACCAAAAAGGATTTAAAGCCATTACCAAGTTAGAATTTCCAACAAACTGGGGCCTAGGAACCTCATCTACACTTATAAACAACTTAGCACAATATGCTTGTGTAAATCCGTATAAACTCTTAGAAATGACTTTTGGTGGTAGTGGCTACGATATTGCATGTGCCCAAAATGACACATCAATCACGTATAAATTAAACGGAAAAACACCAGTTATTGTTCCTGTTGATTTCAATCCTGATTTTAAAAATCATTTATTCTTTGTTCATCTTAATAAAAAACAAAATAGCAGAGAAGGTATAAAGCATTACAAAGCTTATAGAAGCCATATTGAACCTAAATTGAAAGAAATCAGCCTTTTAACGCAACAAATATTAGACTCAAAAACCTTGACTCATTTTGAAGCCTTAATTGAAAAACATGAAACCATAATCGCAGAAGTGACTAAACAAACTTCAGTAAAAACCTTGTTTTTTAGTGATTTTCCTGGTAGTATAAAAAGTTTAGGTGCCTGGGGCGGTGATTTCATTTTAGCAGCATCAAAAGAAAATCCTACTTCGTACTTTAAACAAAAAGGATTTCATACCATAATTGCCTATCAAGACATGATTTTGTAAAGCCATGAAACAGTATATTTTTTTTAACCCTCTTGTTCTTGTTTTTGGAGTATACTGTTTACTGTCATCGTCTCATATAGAAGCTCAGGAAAATGACACATTCAAATATGCTTTTGAAGCATCAACAGATAACGATGCACTTGGCATTTGGGAAAATTATGATCGGTATTATACCTTTGGCATTGGACTAAAGTTTTACTTTAAATCAGAACAATTTTTAGGCCTTCAAAAACTATTTCCCTCTAAAAAACATTACTTTTTTGATGTTGAATTACGTTCTGAAGGCTACACTCCAACTAGAAAATCCTTTTCAAAGGAAGAAATTCTTTCAGACACCCTTAAATTTGAACGTCCTTTTGCTGGCCTACTTTATACAAAACTTAATACCACATACACGTTTGAACGTTCTTTTGTGAAATCTGAATTGTTATTAGGTATAATGGGACCTTCAGCATTTGCCGCAGAAATTCAAAACTGGTTACACAAATATTTACCAACAAGTGATTTGGTTGAAGGCTGGGAATATCAACTTCCCAACCAACTTATTGTTAACTTTAATATAAAAACGGCTTGCGATTTAACGCCTAACTCCAAATTATTTGATATTTACGCCGCAGGAGAAGCAAGGTTTGGCAATTTATATATTGACGCAACTCCAAGTCTTGGGTTTCGATTTGGAAAATTTAATACCCTTACCGAATCTTCTGCTTTTAACAACGATTTACTAGCCTCATTTACCGCGAGGGAGTTCTTTTTACAAACGAATATTTCAACTACTTTAGCAGCCTTTAATGGCACCGCTCAAGGTAAAATGTTTGGACCTAAATACAAATATGCACTAGACCATATTCATCAGGCACATGCCGTCATATCAAATACTGTCTATATAACAAGAAAGCGATACACCATAAGTTTCCAACATAACATGGTCTTCGGAAAAGTTATCCCAAAATCACGACACATTTATGGGGTACTTAATTTGAGGTATCGCTTTAATTAAATTTCTATATTAATTATATGTAGACGTCGCTACTTCAAAATTAGCATCTTTAGCGGCTAAATAACGTTCGGCATCTAAAGCGGCCATACAACCTGTACCTGCTGCTGTTACTGCTTGCCTATAAACATGATCTGCAGCATCGCCTGACACAAACACACCTTCTATATTCGTTTTTGATGTCCCTGGCTCATTCACAATATAACCCGTTGCATCTAATTTTAAATAGTCTTTAAAAATATCTGTATTCGGTTTATGTCCAATCGCTACAAAAAATCCTGTGGCTGGAATGTCCTGCTTCTCATTGGTTTTATTATTGAAAACACGAACCCCTGTTACTACTTGTCCGTCTCCTAAAACTTCATCTGTCTCGGTGTTAAATAGTATCTCTATATTTTCTGTATTTTGAACTCTAGCTGCCATGATTTTTGAAGCTCTAAATTCATCTCTACGCACCAACATCGTTACTTTTTTACAAAGCTTTGACAAATAATGGGCTTCCTCACAGGCTGAATCTCCTGCGCCTACTATAACCACTTCCTGATTTCTATAAAAGAAGCCATCACAAACCGCACAGGCCGATACTCCTCCGCCCAGTTGTAAATACTTTTGCTCAGATTCTAAGCCCAGATATTTCGCTGAAGCTCCTGTTGAAATAATCACCGTATCACAATGTATTTCTTTCTCTTCATTAACCCATACTTTATGAATAGCACTTGAAAAATCAACTTTTGTAATCCAACCATCTCTAATATCGGCTTCAAAACGCTGGGCTTGAGCTTGTAATTGCATCATCATTTCTGGACCTGTAACCCCTTCTGGATAGCCTGGAAAATTCTCAACTTCATTGGTGGTTGTTAATTGACCGCCTGGTTGTGTCCCTTGATACAATACGGGATTCATATTAGCTCTTGCTGCATAGATTGCCGCTGTATATCCTGCTGGACCTGACCCTATAATTAAGCATTTTACGCGTTCTATTGTTTCTGACATATCTTATTTATTTAACTATACAAAAGTAGGTTTTTTGATAGAAAACTTACAGCTAAGTTATCAACAGTTATTATCTTAAAATAACATTAACCGATACAAAAAAACCTCGCTATAACGAGGTTTTTTTGTACTTATTTAATTTTGTTGTTATTGCACTTGCGATTTTGCTCTATTATCTTCAATCTCTGCAGCATTTTTTAAAGCATTGTACAACTTAGTATTTACAACATTAGACTTTTGTTGCTCTACGCGGTTGGCTGCGGCCTGATAATTATCTAACTCAACAGCAGGCGTTACTTTGGTTACTTGAATCATATACATACCTCTATCGCCTTCAATCAATTCAGAAGTTTCTCCTGCTTCAAGACCAAATGCAGAACCAACTACCAAAGGTTCTCTACCAGCTCCAGAAATAGTAGGGCTCTTCATGTTAATTCCTGTAGCTGTTTTTACCGTTGTATTTTCAGCAGCAGCCAAATCTTCTAATGTGCTAGCAGAAACGCGATCTTTAATTATTTCGGCTTTCTTTTGTTTTCTAACTATTGGTAATACGCTAGCGGTAGCATCTTCAACTGACATTAAGCCTTTTTCATGTTTTGCTACTAATTGCGCAATAACATACCCTCCTGGCACATTAAAACGTTTAATATCGCCTATTGCAACATCTTCTTCAAAAGCCCATCTTACAATTGGTCTTTGGTTGCCTACGCCTGGTATATTTTCATCAAGTACTTTTATACCATTTACAGGTCTTACTGCAAAGCCACTCTCTTTAGATAAATTTTCAAAATCACCTTTACCTGCATTAATTTCAAAACTTGAAGCTTCTCTAAACACTTTATCTGTAGTAGATTCAGAGGGTTCAATGCGTCTAGCAATAGTTCCTACTTGAACTGCTTTCTTCTTATCTTTTTGACCTTCAATCTCAATAATATGAAATCCGAACACTGTTTTTACAACACCTAAATCACCCGTTTTGCCTTCAAATTCAAAATCGTTGAATTCAGGAACCATTGTATTATATGGATGCCAGTCATATCTTCCTTCTCTCGCTACACTTCCTTGATCAGATGAAAATTCTTTAACAAACTCAGGAAATTTAGAACGGTTAGATTTCAAAATACTTAAAAGGCTATCAGCAGTTTTCTTAGCCTCTGCTTCTGTTTGAGTCACATTGGCTGCAGCACTTTGAGATCCGATATACGGAATTAAAATATGTCTTACTTTGGCTGAATCTGGAATTTGTTTAACCGCTACTACTTTTGACACTTTAAAATACCCATCGTGTTTATAAGGCCCAAATACTTCACCTTCATTCAAATTATAAATATCATCAGCAAACTCAGTTGGTAGACTTGCTTTAAATACAAAACGATCATTAAATTTTATATCTGATGCTGCAATAGAATTAATATACTCTTCATTATTTTTAACTTTAGAAAACGCAATGATAGTATCTTTTCTTCCTGTTTCATCCACCAATCGGCCATCAATATACGTTTGAAGTTCTGCCGTTAT
The DNA here is from genome assembly GCF_045788535.1 of Allotamlana fucoidanivorans. GTDB lineage: Bacteria > Bacteroidota > Bacteroidia > Flavobacteriales > Flavobacteriaceae > Allotamlana > Allotamlana fucoidanivorans. The sequence goes on from NZ_CP074074.1 coordinate 364,163, forward strand.
TGCATTTTCATCTTCAACAGATGCCTTTTCTTCAAACTCTACAAAACGAATATCTCTAGAAGCTTCAACTTCAAATTGTTTTTTATGGTCTTTGATATAATCTGAAATATCAGATTTTGATACTTGAACCGTACTATCTGGAATCGAAACATATGGGATCTGAACATATTTAATATCTACTTTATTTCCTTCATATTTATGTTCTAATTCACCCTCAGCTAAAGTACCTGTTAAGCCTGCCTTTACCATATTAAAATAGTTTTGCGTTAAGGCATTTGAAGCTAACTGCTCTTCATAACTTACCCAATTTTGATAGGCTGCTGGCGAGGTTTCTTTTAAGTTTATAATGTATTCATTTAGTTTATTCTCATCAAACAAACCTGCTTCATTTAAAAACTCAGGACTTGTAGCCAAGGCTGTTTTAAGCAAATCACGCATTTGATCTTTCTCAACTGTAATGCCTAACTCTTCAAATTGAGTTTCCATAACGGCTTGTCTCACCTCCTCTTCCCAAACTCTATTCATAACTTGCGTACTAGTAGCATTAGGACCTGCTTGTCTTTGAGCTATTTCAACCTTTTGCAAAAATTCTTCTCTAGAAATATCTTTACCGTTGATGGTAGCTACTATGTTTTGTGATTTTGCAGTAAGCGCATCACTGTTTTTAAACAAATCGGCTAAAACAAAAGAAAATAATGCTAAAGCGATTATTAATATTAAGAATAGTGATCGTTGTCTTATCTTATTTAAAACTGCCATTTGTAAATTAAATTTTTTAATTAATCCTCAGGGATTTACCTGTTTAAGTTAGAGCCAATTACAGCAAACTGACCAAAATATCGTGCGCGAAAATACCATTTTCCTTTAAATAATAAAAGGAGAAGTTTGTATTTTAATCTTCTTTAATTACTTTAAGTTCTACTAGATCGATTTTAGTATTTGACACCTCTATTATGGTAAACTGAAAGTTATCAATTTTCACCACATCATTTTGCGTAGGAATCTCTTCTGTATGATTAACTATCAAGCCTCCAAGTGTTTCGTAATTCTCGCTTTCTGGTAAGTTAATTTTATAGGTTTCGTTTATATAATCCACTTCTAGTCTGGCCGAAAACTTAAACGTTTCTATCCCAAGAACCTCTTCGGTTAAATCTACAGAATCATGTTCATCTTCAATTTCTCCAAAAAGTTCCTCAACAATATCTTCAACAGTCATGATACCCGAAGTCCCCCCGTATTCATCTAAAACCACCGCAATACTTCTTCGTTTTTTTGTAAGCACACTAAGTACGTCTTTTATAAGTACGGTTTCAGGAACAAACTCCACTGGAGTTATCATGGCTTTAATAGTTTTTGCTTTTTTAAATAATTCAAAAGAATGTACATAGCCTAAAATATCATCAATAGTGTCTTTATAGACCAATATTTTAGTGCGACCTGTTTCCGTAAAAAGGGCATTTAAATCTTTAATAGAATCATTAATATCAACCGCAATAATTTCCGTTCTAGGAACCATCACTTCTCGCGCTTTAACCTCAGAAAACTCTAAGGCATTTTGAAAAATTTGAATCTCGCTATCTACTTCTTCATCGGCTTCAACAGATTCCATTTGTTCACTAATATAGTTTCCCAATTCTACTTTTGTAAATGCCATTTGAATTTGGTCGCCTTCGGTTTTAAAAAACACTTTTAGAATAAAATCTGAAATCCAAATTATAAAATCTGAAATCAGCGAAAACAACACATAAAACAAATACGCTGGAACAGCTAATATCTTAATAAGACTGTTGGCGTAAATTTGAAAAAATACTTTTGGCAAAAACTCGGCTGTAATTAGAATAACGAACGTTGAAATAATGGTTTGAGACAGCAAACTTAAGTCCGTAAATAGATAATCTAGAAAACTGTACGAGGTAGGTAATAAGGTTTGAAACCACTTAACTAAAAGGTCTCCCATAAAAAATCCATAAATTACCAATGCAATATTATTACCAATTAACATGGTAGTAATAAATTTAGACGGTTTTGCTGTAAGCTTGGTTAAGACCTTAGCCAATAAATCGTCCTGCTTTTTTTCAATTTCAATATGAATTTTATTTGAAGACACATATGCAATCTCCATTCCTGAAAAAAAAGCTGAAAGAATTAACGATGCAATTATAATAATTACATATAAAGTCATTTATTTAGAATTGGTTCTATTATCAAATTTCTTTCTAAATTTTCTTCGGAAGAAAAACATAAAGATAGCTAAAACTGCAAAACCAAAGGAAATGTAAGCACCGTTAGTACCATTGCCTAATTTTGTAATGCCATCGTATAAAAATAAGACAGCAAAAGCCAAATAAGCGTATAGAAAAATCTTAGAATACTTCATTGAAAACATATTGTATAGGGCTGTAAAGATACTCAATTTAGGAACGTTCTTTTTTGAAAAACTAAATTATTCTTCTAAAGTGATGATTCCCGTAACCTCTAAAACTTCGGCATTGGTGAAATCTGCGTTAGAATCAAAACCGTTTCCATTTATAATATCTTGTTCTGTTTTAAATGAAACAGGTTCATTGGTAAACAGCCAGCCTTTGGTTTGGTCATAAAACAGCTGTTCTGTTTTAAGAACATTATTATCATGAGTTGTAATAACCACATTGCCTCGCATATCTATTAATTGACTTTCATCATACACCAAAGCATAATCTGCAACTACGGTACTTTTTTTGTTTTCTTTATCAAAAACATATAAGGTTACACCATCAACAAATTCCCTAAAAGGAAAATCTCTGTTGGTATAATCAAGAGCTTTAGTGCTCAATAAATTGGCCTCTACCCTACCAGAATCTGTATACTTTAAATTTAAATTGAAATCTATACCAATAGGTTCATTATCAGATATGCCAATTTTTTGAACCTGTTGTATACTATTATTGCATGAAAACAACATAGTCACAACAATTGCTGTGACTATGTTTAAGATATTATAATAGTTTTTTTGTGGTTTCATTAAATATTTGGCACCTTCACCGATGCACCAATCCAACATCCAATGTTAATAGTTTCACCTGCGCGCCCAGAGCTAAATACCTCACCTTTACTTGGCGCTTTAGCTTTATAGTTTGCAACCGACTTAGCAGCAGCACTTTTTAAAGTAGCATCTACTCTTGCGGCTTTTTGAGCTTCTTCAGCAGCTAACCAATATACAGCTCTTTTATCAAAGTTAGTTTCACCACAATTATTAGCACTAGCAGCATACATAGCAGCAATAGCAATATATGGTCTACCGTTTGAAGGGTTAAGTTTCAAGGCCTGTCTGTAATAGTTTCTTGCACTACCATAGCTTCCTTTTGCTTTTAGCTTTGTAGCTATTCTGTAATACAATTTAGATTTTTTGAAATCATCAGTTTCAAGGCTGATAGCTTGCTCAAAGAATTTAATAGCCTCAGTGGTTTTGTTTTCTTTGTCTTTTAATAACCCTAAGTAATAGGCTGAATTAGCAGAAGGGCTTAATTCATGATACGCATTTACTAACTTGAAGAATAAAGGATCACCAGTACAATCCTTTTCAGACATTTTCCCTGCCGCTCTTTGTAACCAAACCGCATTGGTTTTATTGGCTTCAAAATCTCTTTGATATAATGGTATTAAGTTTTCGCAATTTGCTCTATCCCCTAATTTTTGATCTATACTTCCAGATATTTGATCATAGGCTTTTAAATAGCTCTCATAATATTTTTTGTATTTCTCTTCTTTCTTAGTGATAGCAGTTCCCGCTTCTTCTTTTTCAATTATTTTATTTAATTTTTCAGAATACTCTTTTTGCTCTTCTTCAACTTTTTCAAAAATATCATCATATTTATTAAACAAGTCACTCGCTGGTTTTTTTCCTGCATCAAACAAATCAACCATTAGAGAGAAATATGTGTATAAACTTTTTGGGTTTGTAAACGTCTTTTTATCTAACTTATAAGCGGCATCAAAACATTCATACAACTCCTCATTGGTTTTATTTAACTCTTTTCTATAGTCATACATCAATTGACAAGCTTTTGCTGCATACTCCCCTTTTGGTGTTTTACTAGCAAAATGCTCTCCTCTTTGCTCCCATAACTTTACAAGATCATTTATAAACGCCACCTTTTCTGCGCCTGTTGATTGTTCAATTTTATGATCTAATATTTTTTCTCCATCTACATAAATAGCATTGTTAAATTTTGGACACTTATTTCTTACAGCCATCCAAGGCTCATAAGCTGCATCATAATTTTTTGCCTTTACATATTCATGGAATATAGAAAGTTTTGTAATACATTCTTCATCTTGCTGTGCAAAGCCAAAACTTAATCCTATAAACAATAAAAAAAGTGATGTAATTTTTGTTTTCATGATAATAATTTTCTTCTGTTAATCATATTTCCTTTTGTTGAACCATCTATCGTTCAAAGATAGACTTAATTGGAAATTAATAAAATTCTCTTGTATTAAATTGCTCTTTTTTGTGCCTCTTTTACCAATTTCTATACCAATATTTGCATTTGATAACAATCTTGAATCGCCAACAGGTAATCCTACTCCAAAAGACATGCCAAACTCATTTATAGATTCGTCATTAATTACCAAACCTGTTTTTTCCATTCTTAAACCTGCCCTATACACACCGCGCTTTAAAAAACTGTTAAAAGAATTATATTGCGGAATAAAAAACCCACCAATAGATAGTACAGAACCATCTTCATAGGCTGTATCAATGCTATCATATAAAGGATTAGAAAAATCGCTCGTTTTTTGTGTGGTATATTCTGCACCCAAGAACCAACTTCTCTGCTGCCCTATCCCTATACCAAATGACGTTTTTGCAGGTAAAACCAAATCTGTTTCCAACAAACCTAAAGCCTCTAAATCTACATTCACGGTATTAATAGCAAACTCTTGCCCCGTATTTGAATTAACGGTTATGGTTGAAAATGACCTTTCATTTTTAGAAGCTATACTACTTTCTGGGGTATAAGTAACACCTGTAACCAACTCTAGCTTATCTGTTACCATCGCTTTATATGACAAACCAATATTCAAACTCAAACCACTTAAATCTGATCTATTATTTTCACGAGACTGAAACTGTACTGGGACACCATTATCATACTGAAAAGCGACTATATTATTTTTTACATTTCCGAAGTTATAATTTAAATCGGCTCCAATTGACAATCCTTTTGCTATTAAATAACCTGCTCCAAAATACACACGATTAAGTCCTCCTTCTCCTGTAAACTTGTTTTCAGGGTTACCATCACCATTTAAAGACTCCAGTTTATACCCCACTGAAGTGTAGGGTAAAATACCAAACCCGAAACCTAACTTACCTACTGGAATGGACAGCGCCACATAACTTAACGAAGTGGCTGAAGCCCTCCCTTTACTGGTTTCACTTTCTAAGCTAGTGCTCTGGTAACCACCACCAACAGCAAATTTTACCGGTCTACTTTCATCTCCCCAAATAGCCAAATTCTCTCCAGCATACGACGCTGGATTTTTAAGGTTAACATGTATACTATCGGTATAAATACTCAAACCTCCCATGGATCTGTTTTCAACTGTACCCTTAAAGTTTAAAGTACCAATACCATAAAAAGAATAAGGAGATGCGGTGGCCTGTTGACTATAACTCTGAATTGCAAAAAAAGCAATAAAAACTAATACCAGTTTTTTGATCATTCGTTTGAATTAATTTGTAAAATATAGTTCAATCCCTCTAAAAGAAAATTAGAATGGGCAAATATGCTACTTTTTAATTGTTTAGACAAAAATTTAGCATCGCCTCCTGTTAAAATAACTGTTAAATCTGAATATTTATCTTGATATTGAGCTATTGCGCCTTCTATTTCATTAATAACACCAAAAACAACTCCTGAATGCATACATTCTGTTGTGGAATTTCCTGTAATGCTCTGGGGCATTGACAACTTTAATAACGGTAAATTTGCGGTTAAATTATTTAAGCTTTTGTATCTCATCATTAAGCCTGGTGCTATGGCGCCTCCCAAGTATTGTTTTTGACTATTTACAAAATCATAAGTAATACAAGTACCTGCATCAATGATGAGTGTATTATTATTGGGATATAAATTTATTGCAGCACTTACAAGGGCAATTCTATCAACCCCGAGTGTCTTAGGCGTTTTATATTGATTATGAAAAGGTAATAGGGTATCAACACCCAAAATTAATGTATCAAATTCACCTTGAATGGATGCTATTTGATACTGATTCAATTGACCAACGGAAGAAATGATAGCTTTATTAAGATTTGAATATCTTGCTTTTAACACAGAAATTGCCTCTAAAACAGCTTTTAAACGAATGACCTCTCGATATTGAATCTCATCACTTTTAAAAACGGCCAATTTCACAAAAGAATTTCCTACATCAATAACTAAATTCATTCCAGCTTATAAAAGCCGTAAATTTACTAAAACTGACTCATATAAATTCACCTAAAACGGTATAATTCTAGTAGCTAAACAATTAGCGAAATTCTTAAAAAATATTATAAAAAAACTAAAATTTTTAGAAATTTATTTTGGCTAATAACAAATTTGAACATATATTTGCAACCGCTTTAGCGAGGTACCTTAGCTCAGTTGGTAGAGCAAAGGACTGAAAATCCTTGTGTCCCTGGTTCGATTCCTGGAGGTACCACTTAAATTAACCCTTATTTGTTTGAAAATCAAACTTTTAAGGGTTTTTTGTTTCTTTAAAGGGACAACATTCGGGACAACATCGAATAATTTGCTTCAAAATTAACGTACTTATGTCGACTTCCCCTAAATAGAACTGTTAGTTTTTCCAAAACCAATTGAATAATTATAGGGAGAGTTGTGACTGCGATTATACCTAAAGTATTCCATATAGCCTTTATACCTATAGGCAAAGTAGGGATACCTGATATTTTACTATTTATTTCAAGTAGTGAATTGTATTTACTGGTATCAATTACCTTATCCATTTTGGCTTTATTAAGCAATCCATCAATCTCTATTTGTAATAACTGTGCAATTTCATCTTTAAGGTCTCTTTTCTGATGTTGAATTTTGTTTCTAATTGGATATATGCCAATAAAATTGGACTTACTATATTAGACTGGACATTATGTTATTTCATAAAGTTGCCATAATGGATTCTTAACGTAAGTCTCAAAAATTTCTTTTTATTTTCTCACCTTTATACAACAACTTAAGACGTTAGAAAACAAATAAGCAAAACCAACCGATTACCCCTATTACTTACAGTGTTTAATCCAAATTATCCAAGTGCTACATTAGCAACTAAGTAAAAATACATCATCCATCTTCTAAACGCCTCCTTGCAGTGTTGTTGTAGATTCTTCGAATTCAAGAGGTACTACAAAAAATCCAAAAACAGTAATGTTTATGTGATTTTTTGTTTTTATAGCTTTTTGAAATTACTTACCAACCGCCTCCTAAAGCTTTATACAATTGAGTATAAGCTATTTTTTCATCTCTTATTGCATTATTTAAACGCAATTCTGCATCAAACAATACCCGTTGGGCATCTAACACATCAATATAATTTACAACACCATTGATATGTTGTAATTCTGCCAATTCTAAATAACCTCGTGCCAACTCCTCTAGGTATTCAAGAGAGCTCCTAACTTTCTTAAATTTCTTAATGGCTCCCAAAGCATTACTGGTTTCTTCAAAACTTTTAAAAACCACCTGATCATAAGCCAATATCTTTTGTTTTAAAACCGCTTGCGCTGCTTTCTGTCTTGCTTTGTATGCCCCGGCATTAAAAATAGGATTAAACAATTGAGCCGATAAATAACGATAAGGACTACTGAATAAATTTGATAAATCAGAACTTTTTACCCCAGCCTCTGCTGTTAAACTTATTTTAGGAAACATATTGGTTAATGCTACACCTACCTCTGCATTTGCAGCAATGACTTCCTGTTCAGCTTGTCTTATATCAGGTCGCTTTATTAATAGTTCCGACGGCAGCCCCATAGGAATTGTATCTGGAACTTTATATTGCTTTAATGACGTAGCCACGATAGAATCTTCAGGAAACTTCCCCATTAACGTTGCTAATCTATTATGACTTGACATGATTTTAAACTTGACGTCAGGAATTAACGTAAGTGTATTGGCCAATTGAGATTCTGCCTGCCTATAAGGTGTCTCTGAGGTAAGACCACCCAAATAGCGAAGTTTAGCCAAACGCACACCTTCTTCTCGTGCTTTTTGCGTTCGGTAAACAATTTCTAACTCTGTTTTATAAGCTGTTAACTCAAAATACGTATTAGCCACGTCTACAATTAAAGATTGTAATACGGCACTTTTAGCTTCTTCTGTAGCTAAATAATCAGCTAAAGCAGCATCTCTTTGCCACCTAATTCGTCCCCAAAGATCGAGTTCCCATGACAACCCAACAAATAATTCAGTATCGTTAGATGCATCTTCGCTTTTAACTTTTTCAGAGTCTGTTTCTCCATTTAAGCTAATGGCTGGATATAAGTCGCTTTTTGCAATTCTATTATTTTGACGAAATTCCTCCACCCGAGCAATAGCAATTTGTAAATTTCTATTATTGGCTATGGCTTCTTTAATATAGCCTTCTAAAATAGTATCGTTGAAGATTTTCCACCATTCTTTATTCGCTAAGTTTGTAGAATCTAAAGTATGTTCTGCAAACTTATCGGGCATATTTATTTGTGAGCCTTCATATTTATGGCCTATTTTACAAGCACCAAAAAACAAAATAACCATTAAATGTATAATATATTTTTTCATTACCCTTCTAGTTGTTCTGTTGATTTATTTTTAGACACATATAGAAAATAAAAGAAAAAAGGTACAGCAACAATCCCTAGCGTAATTGAAAACAACATCCCAAAAAACACACCTGTACCAATAGAATGCCTACTCGCAGCTCCAGGACCAGTAGCTACAACAAGAGGAAACATCCCCAAAATAAAAGCCAAAGAAGTCATTACAATGGGCCTGAAACGCACTTTAGCAGCATATAAAATACCTTCTAACACACCTTTACCTAATTCAAGTTGTTGTTTCGCTACTTCTGCAATTAAAATGGCATTTTTAGTTGACAGACCTATTAAGGTAACTAAGCCAATTTGAAAGTAAATATCATTCTCTAAACCAACCACCCAAATACCTACAACAGCTCCAAAAACAGCCAATGGTAACGACAAAATAACAGATATAGGAATACTCCAACTCTCATATTGCGCGGCTAAAAATAAAAACACAAACAATAAAACTAAAATCATTATGTACCCTATTTGGCCGCCTGCCTTTTTCTCTTGATAAGAGATACCACTCCATTCCATACCAAACCCCTCTGGTAATTTTTCACGTACTAAGTCTTCCAATTTTGTCATGGCTTGCCCAGTACTGTACCCATAAGCTGGTTCACCTCTAACTACCGCAGCAGTAAACATATTAAATCGCTTTATACTTCCAGGTCCTGTTGTATAACTAAAGTCGCCTATGGCGGTAACAGGTACCATACTACCATTATTTGCTCTTACAAAAAACAAATTCAAATTATCCTTATCGCGCCTAAAAGCCTCATCAGCCTGAATATTCACTCTATAAATACGATTAAACATATTAAAGTCATTGACATATAATGCGCCTAAATAAGCTTTCATAGAAGAATATACATCAGCTAGTGGAATACCTTGAAACTGGGCCGCATCCTTATTCACATCAAAATACAATTGCGGAACATCTGCTTGAAGGGACGACGATATGCCTTGTAGTTCCTTACTTTGGTTGGCATAATAAATTAAAGTATCAACTGCTTTGGCTAGTTCTTCAAAAGATGTATCTCCCTTAGCTTGCAATTGCATTTCAAATCCGCCCGAACTTCCTAACCCAGGAATAACTGCGGGTTTTGACAAATAAAACCGTACTTCGGGGTAATAATAAAACTCCTCATTTATTTCTTGCATAATAGCATCTACCGTTCCATCATCGCCATCACGCTCACTCCAATCTTTAAGCATCACGGTTAACGTGGCTCTACCTTGAGACGCCCCTACTCTAGGGCTTGATCCCGTGACATTTTGAACATTTTGAACATTAGGATTTTGAAGGATAAAATCGACCGCTCGTTCAGTGACTTCAGCGGTACGCTGCAACGTTGCTCCTTCAGGTAATTCTAGCTCAACAGTAAATTGCCCCTGGTCTTCTTCAGGAATAAAGGAACTAGGTATAGATTTAAAAAGCACAAAAATGGCAATACAAACCAAACCAAAGGCGATAAAAGTACGTTTCCTTTTCTGAATCAAAACATTTATTTTATTCAAATAATAATTTTGACCAAAATCTAGCCACCTATTTATGGCCTTAAATACTTTGTTTTTTTCTCCTGTTCTTGGCTTTAATAATAGTACACATAAGGCCGGACTGAGCGTAAGAGCCACAAGTGTTGACAATAATACAGAAATAACAATGGTTATAGAAAATTGCCTATATAATTGTCCTGAAATACCACCAAGAAAACTTACGGGTATAAAAACCGCCACCAATACAAGTGAAGTGGCTATCAATGCTCCCGATAACTCTTTCATCGCTATATGTGTGGCTTCTTTAGATGTAATACCGCGTTCTTCCATCAATCGCTCCACACTTTCCACCACCACGATAGCGTCATCAACTACAATTCCAATAGCCAAAATAAGACCTAATAAAGTTAATAGGTTTATTGAAAAACCAAAAGCTAACATGAATGTAAATGTTCCAATAAGAGATATAGGAACTGCTATAATAGGCACCAAAGTTGCCCGAAAGTTTTGAAGAGATAAGAAAACCACAAGCACCACTAAAAACAAGGCCTCAAATAATGTAATATACACTTCCTTTATGGATGCCGAAATATAATTTGTCATATCAAAAGGAATGCTATAACTAATGCCATCGGGGAAATTTTTCTTAATTTCATCCATGGCATCACGCACATTACTCGCTACATCAAGAGCATTGGCTCCTGGTAATAAATAAACGGCTAGAATAGCCGCATTTTTATTGTCGAAACCTGATTCCTGACTATAACTAGAAGCTTCTAATTCCACTCGAGCAACATCCCGTAACCTTATGATGGCTCCATTTGATTTGGCTCTAACAATCACATTTTCAAATTCTTCAACTTTTTCTAATCGTCCCGAGGTAATTAATGGCACGGTAATATCTGTAGAGGTAATCGGTTGCAGACCTAATTCTCCTGCAGCTGATTCTCTATTTTGATCTAAAATAGCATCTCTAACATCGTTAACCGTAAGCCCAAATCCGGCCATGGCATCAGGATATAACCAAACACGCATGGAGTAGTACCTACTCCCAATATTTGAGACTCTCCCTACTCCAGGAACTCTACGTAACACATCTAGTATATTAATGGTAGCATAGTTACTCAAATATATCTCATCAAATTTTTCATCGCTAGAGGTTAATGACAAGGTCAATAATTGTGATGCCGCCTGCCGTTCTATTTTAATACCATTTTGTATAACCTCGGCTGGTAATCTCGATTCGGCCAATTTCACCCTATTCTGAATATCTACCGCGGCAATCTCAGGATCTGTTCCTACATCAAAGGTCACATTAATGGTTAATGACCCCGAATTAGAACTCGTAGATTCCATGTAAATCATACCAGGCGTTCCATTTAATTCTTGCTCTATCGGTGTGGCAATGGCTTGTGCAACCGTTACCGACCCAGCTCCTGGATAACTGGCGGTTACCTTTACTAAGGGTGGTGTTATTTGTGGGTATTGCTCAATAGGCAATATTACTATGGAAATAGCACCTAACAGTACAATTAAAATTGAAATAACGATGGATAATATAGGGCGGTCAATAAAAACTCCTAATCTCATAAATTTTCTGACTTTTTATTTTGATTATTCCAAATGGAGTCATTTTCTTTTGTTGGAATTACTTTAAGTCCTGCCTGCACTTTATGTTGACCTTCAACAATAATTTGTTCATCGGCAAATAGCCCTCTTGCTACAACAACTCTTTTTTCTAATTTTTCTCCCGTTTGAATAAAACGTTTTTCTACAGTTTTATCATGCCGTAAAACATAAACAAACTCCCCTCCTTTTTCAATGATAATGGCTTTATTCGGAATTAAAATAGCATTCTCAACCACATTTAGCAACACTTTTACTTTTGTAAATTGACCGGGAAGTAGTTCACTATTAGGATTAGGAATTTCAGCTCTAAGCGCAAATGTTCCTGTTTTGGAATCTACTTGTGGATTAGCAAAATCTACGATCCCCATTATAGGATAGTCTGTTCTATCAGCCCTCGTAATACTAACTGTTGGTTTAAAAATATTTTTAGAATTATCGTTGTCTTCATCTTTTGATTGCGTTAATCCAACGTTACTTGCTTTACTTTTTAAATAGTCAAGCGAGGTCATGTGAAAATGTACAAAAACAGTATCTGTTTGAAATACCGAGGTTAATAATGACGCACCTCCAGAGCCTACTAATGTTCCTATATCTACTTGACGTTCACCAACAAAACCAGCAATGGGTGATTTCACATTAGTAAAACTGAGTTCTAGTAATGCCTGTTCTAAATCTGCCTTATACATTAAAACATTGGCTTCTTCCCGTTCCAAACTGGCTTGGGCATTATCTAAATCTAATTGACTAGCCGCTCGTTGTTCATACAATGGCTTCAAGCGTGCAATATCTCTTTTTGCTTTTGCTGCCGAGGCTTCTGCCTGTTTTACCTGAGCCTTTATTTTATTTACCCGGGCTACATATTGAGTTTCATCAATTTCAAAAAGTATCTCATCTTCATTGACAAACTTACCTTCCTTGAACAACATTTTTTCTAGAAAGCCATCAACCCTTGCTCTAATCTCTACCTTTTTCTTGGCAGCTAATTGCCCCACGTATTCTCCATATATTTTAACATTTTCTCTTACAGGAGTATCTATAGTAACAATAGGATTATGCTCTTTTTCCTCCTTACAGGAAAGACAGACATTTAGAAGTAAAAAAAATAAAGTACATGATAAAATTAATCTCAATAACCGAAATGTATTCATACAATGCGAATTGGTAGTTTATTTGATAGTAGCTCAAATTTGACCTGTATAAAGGACATAATTTGGTTAACTAAGGTATTAAATTTTTACGAAAACCACACAACATTAACCTAAGTTGTCTCTAAGGCCAAAAAAAATATTTTAAAATTTCCAGGATAGCGTAAAGGGTAAGGTATTTGTATGTTGTAAAGTTAAGGGCGTGGTAAAAAAAAATCCTCAATCTAATAAAAGATTGAGGATTAAAAAAGGCGGCGACCTACTCTTCCACAAGTGTAGTACCATCGGCGCTAATGGGCTTAACTTCTCTGTTCGGAAAGGTAAGAGGTGAGCCCCATCGCTATAACCACCTTAAATTTTTGGTTATTGGTTGTTTTTTCTGTTATTGGCTACTATAAACAAGTAACTATTAACTAACACCATTAACCGCGCTATGCGCAAATATTTTAACATATTGAAAATAAGAACATGATTAATAATTATGTTGTACTCTTTTAAAAAAACAGGCGTACAATAAGCCTATGGGTTATTAGTACTACTCGGCTATGACATTACTGCCTTTACACCTATAGCCTATCAACGTGATCATCTCTCACGACCCTTTAAAGAAATCTCATCTTGTGGTGGGTTTCGCGCTTATATGCTTTCAGCGCTTATCCCTTCCAAACGTAGCTACTCAGCAATGCCGCTGGCGCGACAACTGATACACCAGAGGTTTGTCCAACTCGGTCCTCTCGTACTAGAGTCAGATCCACTCAAATTTCTAACGCCCACTGTAGATAGAGACCGAACTGTCTCACGACGTTCTGAACCCAGCTCGCGTGCCACTTTAATGGGCGAACAGCCCAACCCTTGGGACCTTCTCCAGCCCCAGGATGTGACGAGCCGACATCGAGGTGCCAAACCCCCCCGTCGATGTGAGCTCTTGGGGGAGATCAGCCTGTTATCCCCGGCGTACCTTTTATCCTTTGAGCGATGGCCCTTCCATGCGGAACCACCGGATCACTATGCTCTACTTTCGTACCTGATCGACTTGTAGGTCTCTCAGTCAAGCTTCCTTATGCCATTGCACTCTACGCACGGTTACCAAGCGTGCTGAGGAAACCTTTAGAAGCCTCCGTTACTCTTTTGGAGGCGACCACCCCAGTCAAACTACCCACCAAGCACTGTCCTTTCATTGAAAGTTAGACTCTAGATAAGCAAAGGGTGGTATTTCAACAATGACTCCACAACACCTGGCGATGCCGCTTCAAAGTCTCCCACCTATCCTACACATTACTTATCCAAAACCAATACTAAGCTATAGTAAAGGTGCACGGGGTCTTTTCGTCCCACAGCGGGTAATCGGCATCTTCACCGATACTACAATTTCACCGAGCTCATGGCTGAGACAGTGTCCAGATCGTTGCACCATTCGTGCAGGTCGGAACTTACCCGACAAGGAATTTCGCTACCTTAGGACCGTTATAGTTACGGCCGCCGTTTACTGGGGCTTCATTTGAGATCTTCGCCGAAGCTAAACCCTCCACTTAACCTTCCAGCACCGGGCAGGTGTCAGGCCATATACATCAACTTTCGTTTTAGCATAGCCCTGTGTTTTTGATAAACAGTCGCCTGGACCTTTTCACTGCGGCCACCCCGAAGGGTGGCGACTCTTCTCCCGAAGTTACGAGTCTATTTTGCCTAATTCCTTAGCCATGAATCTCTCGAGCTCCTTAGAATTCTCATCCCAACTACCTGTGTCGGTTTAGGGTACGGGCTGCTTCTTTCGCTTTTCTTGGAAGTCGCTTCTCTGGATTATCACCGCAACCGAAGTCTTAGTGTACTATCGCCGTGTTACCACTGGCTTCAACGTGCTATTCCGTCAGCACGCACCAAATATACGCCTCCGTCACTTTTAATAAGAGCAGGTACAGGAATATTAACCTGTTGTCCATCCACTACCCCTTTCGGGTTCGCGTTAGGTCCCGACTAACCCTCAGCTGATTAGCATAGCTGAGGAAACCTTAGTCTTTCGGAGTGCGGGTTTCTCGCCCGCATTATCGTTACTTATGCCTACATTTTCTTTTGTAGATGCTCCAGCCAACCTCACAGTTAACCTTCAACGCCACTACAATGCTCCCCTACCACAATTTCTTGTCCATAGCTTCGGTAGTATGTTTATGCCCGATTATTATCCATGCAAAATCGCTCGACTAGTGAGCTGTTACGCACTCTTTAAATGAATGGCTGCTTCCAAGCCAACATCCTAGCTGTCAAAGCAATTTCACCTCGTTTTTTCAACTTAACATACATTTGGGGACCTTAGCTGATGGTCTGGGTTCTTTCCCTCTCGGACATGGACCTTAGCACCCATGCCCTCACTGCTGATAAACATTTTATAGCATTCGGAGTTTGTCAGGAATTGGTAGGCGGTGAAGCCCCCGCATCCAATCAGTAGCTCTACCTCTATAAAACTATAATCAACGCTGCACCTAAATGCATTTCGGGGAGTACGAGCTATTTCCGAGTTTGATTGGCCTTTCACCCCTACCCACAGGTCATCCGAAGACTTTTCAACGTCAACCGGTTCGGTCCTCCACTGTATGTTACTACAGCTTCAACCTGCCCATGGGTAGATCACACGGTTTCGCGTCTACCACTACTAACTATACGCCCTATTCAGACTCGCTTTCGCTACGGATCCAGTACTGAATACCTTAACCTTGCTAGAAACGGTAACTCGTAGGCTCAT